>JALZGD010000005.1:0-9215 GCA_030861205.1 Actinomycetota bacterium | reverse complement strand
GCCCGCCAGGAGATCCCACCCGAGGAAGTGGTCCTCATCGCAATCGGGGCAGTAGAAGACGGCACCTTTTATCCCCTTGGGGCCGAGGACCTCACGCAGCACCTGGACGTCGATCAAGTCCTGCCTGAGCAGCTCCCGTTCGTCGTCGTCTAACGGCGGCTGCTCTTCGAAATCGTCCATCGGCCCATCGTAAGGCCGCAGTGAGTCAACCTCTGAGTCCTACGACATCAGATTCAGGTACGCATCGAGCAAGCGCTGACCGACGAATATCGCTACAACGGTCCCGAGCGCTAAGTACGGCCCGAAAGCGAGTGCCGTCTTGCGATCCCCTTTGCGAGCTACGAGCGTGACGACGCCTCCCACCCCGCCGAGCAAGAAGGACAGGAACATCCCGGTCCCGGTGAGGCCCGGCCCGCCTTGGTAACCGAGGAACAGGCCCAAGAGAAAACCGAGCCGAACGTCACCCAGTCCCATCCCTGCCGGATAGACGAACGCAACGATGAACAAAAAGCCTCCGAACATCAGCGCACCGATCCCTGCTTTGGGCAACCGCCCGAGGTTGTCGTCGATCGCCGCCACCGCGACGAAGCCGACAACGGCAACGGCGAAGGCCGGATAGATGATGCGCGACGGCAGCTTGTGGGTGTCGATGTCGATCGCCGTCAACACGACGAGGGTCCAGAACAAACCCGCGTACACGGCAGCATGGAGCGTCAAGCCGTAACGCCACGCAGCCCCCGCAAACAGAAGCGCAGTGACCAGCTCGATGATCGGATAACGGATCGAGATCTTCTGGCCACAGTTACGACACCGGCCGCGCAAGATCAGATACGAAACCACCGGGATGTTGTCGTACCAGGAGATCACTTTGCCGCAACGCGGACAGCGACTGCGATCGGTCGCCAGCGACTGCGCCACGACCTCCGATGTATCGGAAGGGATGCGCGGTTTCAGACGATGCGCGGCTGCGGTCGCGAAGCTGCCGAAAAGAAGACCGAAGAACCCGAAGCAAACAGTTGCGAATGCGCTGTGCGCGTCCACTACTCGCGGGCTAGGTGGGGTCGCCGATGTGTTGCTTGATCCTCGCGATCAGCGCCTCGGACTCGAACGGCTTCATGATCACGTTCTCGGGCCCGATCTGGTCGTCGAACGTCTCGTGGGCGTCGGGCTTGCCGGTGACGACGACGATGGGGATGCCTGCCGTGACCGGGTGGTCTTTCATCTCGTCGAACATGCGGCCCCCCGAGACGTCGGGCATCATCAGGTCCAACAAGATCAGGTCGGGTTTCTTGAACTCGGCCTTGGCCAGGCCTTCGAGTCCATCGCGCGCCTCCATGACGTCGAAGCCCTCCTGCTCGAGGATGAACTTCTCGAGCTCCCGGACGGCATCTTCGTCCTCGACGATCAGGATGGTCTTAGGCATCGCTCGACGCTACCAACAATCTCGGTGGTCGTGCCGCTAATCCCATAGTCCACGGATCGGAGCGGCCGGTCGTCTGGATCCGTCAACGGCTTCGGCCATCCGGACGGCGTCGACGGTCGCGCGGACGTCATGCACCCGAACGATCGCGGCACCGTGATGCGCGCTGAGCACAGCCAGGGCAACACTTCCGTGGAGACGGTCCTCGACGCCGGCAGCAAGGGTCTCCCCGACGATGTCCTTGCGAGACGCGGCGACGAGCACCGGAAGATCCCGATCGGTCAGCCGGTCGAGCGCGCGCACCAGCGCAAGCGAATGGAACGTCGTCTTCCCGAAGTCCAGGCCGGGGTCGAGGACGATGTGCGAATCGTCGACACCTTTCCCTCGCGCGACTTCGCAGAGTTGGTCCCACGTCTCCTCGACGGCTTGCACCACGTCGGGATAGCGCGGATTGCGAGGTCTGCCTCGGATCTGTCCACCGTTGTGCATCAGGATCAAAGCGGCGCCGGTGTCGGCCGCGGCCGAAGCAAGCTCCGGGTTGGCAAGAGCCGTCACGTCGTTGATGACAGACGCCCCCGCCCCGATCGCGCGTCTCGCCACCACGGGGTCTGCGGTCTCGACCGATAGAGGGACGGTGGTTCGAGCGGCGACCGCTTCGACCAACGGGATGAGTCGATCGATCTCTTCGGAACGCCAAACCGGCGCACCGGGACCCGCTTTCACCGCGCCGAGATCGAGCATCTCGGCCCCCTCCTCGACGAGGGTCAGCGCGTGCGCGACGGCTTCGTCCAGACCCATCCGGCCCCCGTCGTAGAACGAATCCGGTGTGCGATTGACGATGCCCATGACGAGGCAGTGGTCGATCGTCATCGTCGTATTTGGAAGGCTGAGCTCGAAGATCTTTCTCATTCGACGACCACCGGGATCTCGCGTTTGAGCGTAGTGACGAGGTAGATTCCGACCAAGACCGCGACGCCGCCGGGATAGACGAGCGCGGCTGGAGTCTCCGAGAACAGGAAGAACGCAAGCACCGTGGCGAGCACCGGCTCGACCATCACGGTCATCGCGACCGTCGTCGCGTCGATGTCTTTCAGAACGACGTTGATCAACGTATGGCCCAGCAGCTGCGGGATCAGAACGATCGCGGCTATCGCCCACCACGTTTGCCCGTCGTAGCCCGTCAGCTCGACGCGTCCGATCGCGCACATCACGGCCAGGATGATCGCAGCGGTTCCGTAGGTTGCGACCGCGTATTCCATGATGCCGAGCGTGCGCCGCGCTCGCTGGGTCGATAGGAAATATCCGGCTGCCATCGCTCCACCGGTCAGCGCCAGCAGATCGCCTCGAAGCGACGACCCGCCGGTCGACCCCCCCGATATCAACGCGGTACCGGCGAGACCCAGCACGATTCCACTCCAACCGAGAGGGCTTAGTCGATCGCCAAAGAGGACGCGCGACGCGCCGGCAACGAAGATCGGCGTCGTCGATACCAGCACCACGGAAGCCGCGACGCTCGTGAGATGCAACGACGTGATCCAGCTCGCGAAGTGGATCGCGAGGAAGGCGCCAGCGACGCCCGGAAACAGGAAGTCGCGCGCGGTCATCTGGCGCAGGCGTTTCCAGGCGAAGGGCAAAAGAAGGAGCGCTCCGAGCACGCAGCGATACAGCGAGACGGCCAGCGCGGGAGCGTCTTCCGCGTAACGGATGAAGATCGGCGATAACGACGCGGCAAGGACCCCGACCGCGAGCACGGTCCACGGCGAGCGCGTCGGTCGGACGCGCTGGGCGGTGGCCACGGTCATGAACGACTACCCTAAGCGCCGCCATGGCCGCCCAGACGACGTTTCCGCAGGTCGCTGTGGGTGCGATCGTCATCGATAGCGACGAGCTCCTGATGATCCGGCGCGCGGCCGACCCGGGCCGCGGCTTGTGGACGATCCCCGGCGGCCGAGTGGAGAACGGGGAATTGTTAGCCGAAGCGTTGAAGCGCGAGGTCCTAGAAGAAACGGGTCTCGAAGTCGACCCCGGAGATCTGGTCGGGATCCTCGAAGTACCCGGCGATCCGCATTACGTGATCCTCGATTTCTACGCGCGTTTGACCGGCGGCCGGGAGCCACACGCGCAGCAAGAGGAGGTCGCGGAAGCTCGCTGGGTGCCGCTCGACGACGTTCCCGATCTCGAGTGCACGCCGCGCTTCTTGGAGACCATGCGCGGCTGGGGAGTGCTCGCCGAACCTTGACGCCGTCCTCGCGCGGTGTTGCGTGGCGCTAGCAAACGAATAGGGCAACTCTTGTGTGCTCGCGAACCGGAGATCCCGCGATCGGGTCGGTCTCGGTGACGACGGATCCGCTACCGCCACACGACTGCACGACTCGGACGACGAGATTCAGCGACTCGAGCTTCGCGCGCGCTTCCGCAACGGACAGGTTGCGGACGTCTGGCATCGTCAGCTCTTTGTAACGGGGGCCCTGTGACACGACGAGCGTGATCGCGCTTCCTTGCGGAGCTTGCGACCCCGCCGCGGGTGTCGTCGCGATCACGTGCCCTACCAGCACCGAATTCGAGAAGTCGCTCGAGACCGTGACGGTGAAGCCTTGCCCCTTGAGCTGCTTCTTCGCCTTGTCGACGGTCAAGCCTGCGACGTCGGGCACACCGATCGGGCGCGGCCCCCTGCTGATCACGAGATCGACCGTTGCTCCCCACGGCAGCTTGCCCGAGGCCGGCGAAAGCGCCACAACCTGCCCTTCGGGCTTTGCCGAGTACTTCTGCGTGACTTGACCCGGCTCGAGCTGCGCCGCGCGCAACACGACCTGCGCTTGGGACTGTCCGTAACCGATCACGTCCGGGATGTGCGCGAGAGGCTTACCCGAAGAAACGATGACGCCGAGCTTCGAGCCCTGGTCGAGCTCGCCCGTTTCGGGCGATTGCCCGATGATCCGCCCGCGCGGTGCGACGAGGCTCGACATGCGATGAGTAACCGTCAGACGCAACCCGCGCGCTTCAGCGACGCGTAACGCCCTCTGCTTGGATATTCCGACGACCGTCGGAACTTTGACGGGATGGGGGCCGAAGATCGACCCGATCGCTTTCGCGCCACCCGCGATCAGCACGGCCAACAGGATCGCTGTGACCAGCAACCGCCCGAGGCGAAGTTTTCGATAAGGACGCGACGAACGCGGTGCGAACGCGGTCTCCTGCATATCGGTCAGACGGATCTCTGACGTCACGTCGTCGAGCAACGAGGTGACGGGCGGCGTGTCGGGCATCGAGCGAACCGCGACACGACGAAGTGCGGCGCCCATCTCGGACGCATCCCGATATCGGTCTGCAGGGTCGAGCGCGCACGCTTTGGCAACGACCGCGTCCAGATCCGGCGGGATGTTGTCCATACTTTCCGACGGAGCCGCGAGCGGTTCCTCGGCGCGGCGGCGCAGCATCTCGGCTCCGGAACCCTGCAGCGGAGGCCGGCCGGTCAACAACTCCGACAGCACCGCTCCCGCAGCCCACACGTCTGTGGAGGGAGACGTCTCTCGTCCCTGCGCCTGCTCGGGTGCGATGTATCGCAGCGTTCCGGGGATCGTGCCGCCCGGCATAGTGACATCGTTGCCGGCGACGATCGCGATGCCGAAGTCCGCAACCTTGACCTTGCCGTGGCGATCGATCAAAACGTTCTCGGGCTTGACGTCGCGGTGGATCAGACCCACGGCGTGCGCGGCCGCCAGAGCGTCGCAGACAGAAGCCATGATCTCGACCGCGTGTGCCGGCTCGATGCAGCCCCGCATGACCAACAGGTCGCGCAAGTCGGTTCCGGCGACGTACTCCATCACCATGTAATAGGTGTGCTCGTCTTCTGCGCCCCAGTCGTATACGGCGACGACATTCGGATGCGTCAGCCGCGCCGCGGCGCGAGCTTCTGCTTTGAAACGCGCGACGAGCTCGGGGTCGACGGCCAGCGAGGGTTGTAGGACCTTCACCGCGACGGGGCGATCGAGCAGTAGGTCGTGCCCTCGGTAGACCTCGCCCATCCCGCCGCCCGCGACGCGTGCAATCAGCCGGTAGCGATTGGCGAATGTCTCGTCGACGAGGTCCCGCATCAATCTCACGTCATCAACCTCCCGAGTGACGCAGGTGGTAGTCGAACCGCTGCGTCAGGATCTCGAGATCGCGGATCGCCTGTTGCGCATCGGCAAGCGCCGACGACGCGGAGTCGGAAGCGGCCTTCGCCGAGCTCTTGGCGTCGCGGTTCGCCTGCTGCAGGCGATCGATCGCCGCGGCGAGCCGCTTCTTCACGGAGTCGACGCGATGGAGTGTGTCCTTCTTCGCCGCTTCAACACGATCCACCTCGGCGCGGAGCCCGGCGACCTCGGCGCGCAGCGAGGACACCGCGGCCGCGGCATCGGTCGCCTTCTTCTCGACGGAATCGAGCGAAGGGCCGTCCGAAGTGCCGCACGCGCCGAGAAGCACTGCGACGAGCGAAATGCCCACGAGCCGGTGCACTTGGGCGATGGTCACATGAGCCTCCCCGGCCCCCGTGGATTACAGGCGTTCCTCTACTCTCAAAACTTAACAGAAATCACACCAGTAACAACATCAACAACACCCGGCCGAGATTTCTGTGCCGCCCATCTCGCTGGGACCGCCGAAGACCGAGGCGAGGAAGGTCACAACACCATCGCGGTACGGTCTCGATCCGGACTAGTCCTATCGAAGCGGTCAAATAGGTCACTTACGACTATTACCAAGATCCGGTCGCCGTCCGATGATGGGCGACGTTGTCTAACTCGAAGCGGGGGTGCGCGCGGTGCGGCGGCTGATAACTGTGGCAATCGGAATCGTGGTGGTGGGATCGATGGCGGGGCCCGCGGGAGCCACGACGAAGCACGGCCACAAGTCGCCGTCCCCTAGCCCGAGCCCGACAACTACATCCTCGCCGTCCCCGACCGCCTTGCCGAGCCCCACGCCCACGACTTCCCCGAGCCCCAGCCCGAGCGGTTCGAGCTACAGCGCCACTCCGGGCGGTTACGACATCTCGTATCCGCAGGGGGCCGGGCCGTATCCGACCGCGCCCACGTTCGGGATCGTCGGCGTGAGCGACGGCCTCCCGTGGTCACACAACCCCTATCTCGCGTCGCAGTACGCGTGGGCACCTGCGGCTCCCTACTCAGGCTTCTACATGAATACTGCGAACCCCGGCTCGGCGAGCACGCACTGGACCGCTCCAGGGCCCCATACTTGCAACGGCACGAGCAGCGACCCGGGGTGTGCCTACAACTACGGCTGGAACGCGGCCGCCGACGCGTTGGCGTATGCCCAGGCGCAGACCGGCGGCGCCGTGGGGCGGGCGTGGTGGTTGGACGTCGAGACCGCCAACTCATGGTCGGCGGACACCTACCTCAACGCGATCGACCTGCAAGGCTCGATCGACTACCTGGCGGCGCAGAACGTGCCTCGTGTCGGCGTCTATTCGACCGCGTCGATGTGGTCGTCGATCGCGGGGACCAATCAAATCGTCTACAGCGGCGGGCCGGTGTCGGAGTGGTTGGCGACCGGAGCGTCGGCGTCGAGCGCCCCGTCTTACTGTTCCACGACGTCGTTTACCGGAGGTGTCATCGCTATCGTCCAGTACCCGAGCAATGGTTACGACGGCGACTATGGCTGCGGGAAATAAGGTGCCAAGGCCGACTGCGTGCGTAGCGGCAAGCGCATCGCACACCGGCTCAACGATCTCCGCCCGGAGGCGAAGCGTGGCCTGGAGCGCGACTGTCTATCGCGACAGGGCGCGGGCGAGCTGCTCCTTCGACATCTTCGAACGGCCCTCGACGTTGCGGCTTTTTGCCATCTCGTAGAGCTCGGCGCGGGTCTTCTTCGATAGCGCGCCGGATCCGTTGCCGTGGGTCCCGGAGGTGGCGCTCCCGTTCGATCGGTGTTGGCCCGCGGTGCCGTTCGATCGGTGCTGGCCCCGGCTCCCGTTCGAGTTACCGCGCGCGGAAGAGGCAGAGCCCACGGCTTCGTCCGGCCTCAGCACGTCGGTCAGCGATCGCAACCCCTGCGCAAGCTCCTCGCGGACCTTCCGGTTGCGGGCGACGACCGCGACGGCTCCGAGCGCCCCTGCATAGCGAATCGGCACACCCAGCTTGGACCCGATCGACGACGATCGACGCGACGGTCCGGGTAGGTCGGGCACGACCGGAGCCGCAGCGCCGCGTGCCGCGTTCAACCACCGCAACGCCGTCGTCGAAGTGAACCCGCCTGCACGTCGAGCGATCTTCTCGATCATGTCGCCCTCCTTTGTCGAACGATGCGGTTGGTCACAGCAACTGTCCCAACGGCCCGAGATCGAGATTCAGGTCGTCGGGAGTCAGCCCGAAATGCTCGAGGAGCTCATCCATCCGTGCCTCGAGCTTCATGAACGTTTCGCCCATGCGATCGATCTCGTCGTCGGTGAGAGACCCGGATTCCATACGTCGGATCGCTTGGCGCTCCATCAACTTGCGCAGCAGCTCGACGACCGTGAGAACGAGCTGCGCCAATCCGCGCTCGACATTGTCGGGATCGACCGCGATCCGCGGGCCGCACTCATTCACGGGCATCCCCCTGCAGCGCCTCTATGCATCCCAGAAGAAGGCTCAGGTCGAGCTTCACGAGGTCGACGTCTGCCACCGACAAGACGATCTGGCCACGAACGACCGCCCCCTTCTCGAGGATCCGATCGACCAGATCGACGAGCGCGACGTGACGGTGCAGGTCGACCGAAGAGCGGTCAGGTGCGAGCGCCGTCGACATCGATCTCGGTGAAGTTGTACGGGGGCCACGGACCGGTGACTTGGAACTCGTAAGCCTCTTGATGCACGCCCTGAAGATCCTGGATCGCGGTCATGAAGTCGTCGCGTCGGCGGTCGTCTACGAGATACGCCGCGTTCAGAACCGGCGCCCGCTCGGACGTTCCCGTTGCGTGACTCAGCAGAGACGACTCGTCCGCCAACGCCACGAGTCGTGCATGGATCTCGCTCGCGACCTGACTCGCGGCTTCACGCGCGTCGCCGGCACCGCGTAGCTCGACGGCTTTACGTCGAAGATAGTTGGTCCCCGAGATCTCCGCGTGCCTTGTTTCCGGAAGTCGATCCATCAGCAATCTCAGGTCGCACTCGACCTTCACGCCCCATTCGGTTTTGCCTTCGATCCGCGCCAACGACGATCGGATCGATTCGGCCGAGCGAGTCAAGAGCTCTCTCACGCCGGCTTCGGTCGAGAACATCGCTCCGAATCTCATCGGGACGACGGCACATCGCCCCACCACGGCGTCGAGCACCCGCTCGTGACCGCGCACCTTTTCCTCGAGCCACTCCGGGGTGTTCGCGTTTGCCTCGAGCGCCGGACCTTCGAACTGCGAGACGTCTACGCCACCGACGATCGCCGATAGGTCGCCGGCTTCAACTAGAGAGACGCGTCGGTCACGATCGACGCCTTCCACCGCGGGGGCCGTGTCCAAGGCACCCGACCGCACGATGCCGTACACGTAGATGCCGTTTTTCATCGTTCGTGCCCGTTCGAGCTCGACGTGATCGCGCCGAGTGCTTCTTCGATCCGCTCGAGGCGCTGCTCGATCGCCCCGTGGTTGTCAGAGCTGCCGAGCTCGTTGCTAGTCGACTCTCCGGTGAGGAACGGATCGTTTTCCCACCACGAGATACCCATCTTCTTTGCGGTGTCGGCCGACGCGATCAGCAACCGCAATTTGATCGTGAGAAGCTCGATATCCAGCAGGTTGATCGCGATATCGCCGGCAACGACGATGCCC
>JALZGD010000244.1 GCA_030861205.1 Actinomycetota bacterium | reverse complement strand
CCGGGAAGGGCAACCGCCGGCAGGAACACCTCGGGGATCGTGTGACCGAAGACGTGAAACTCCCATGCCGGCCAGATCCTGAGGGCGCCTTCGACCCACCCGAGGTAGTAGTCGGGTTGGGCCGGCGACGCCACAGCGTGTGGGATGAAGGGGCCGTACAACCAGATCGGGTTGATCTGTGCCAACCCGCCGAGGGCTCCCAACACTGCGAACACCGCGCAGAAGAGACCGAGCGACTTGAACGCATAGGTCGGCCACAGCTTAGAGCCGACCACGTTGCTTTCGGTCCGCCCCGGCCCGGCGAACTGCGTGTGTTTCTGACGCCAGATGATCACGAGATGAGCCGTCAGCAGCGCAATGATCAGCCCCGGCACGATCATCACGTGCACGACGAACAGCCGCGAGATGATCTGGTGAGCGGGGAACTCACCACCGAACAACAAGAAGGCGAGCCACGTCCCTATGAACGGCACCGACAAGGCGATCGAATACGCGATCCTCAAACCTGTTCCCGACAACAGGTCGTCCGGCAACGAATAGCCGGTGAACCCGTTGAAGATGCCGAGCAGCAACAAAGTCACGCCGATCATCCAGTTGATCTCTCGCGGCCTGCGGAATGCGCCCGTGAAGAACACGCGACAGAGGTGAACCACGATCGATGCGATGAAGACGAGCGCTGCCCAGTGATGGATCTGCCGCATGACCAATCCGACGCGCACGTCGAAGCTCAACCGAACCACGGATTCGTACGCCTCTGACATCTGCGTTCCGTATAGGGGCGCGTAGCTGCCGTGATAGACGACGTCGTTCGAGCTCGCATGGAAGAAGAACGTCAGGAACGTTCCGGTGAGCACGAGGACGACGAAGCAATAGAGAGCGATCTCCCCCAACATGAAGGACCAGTGATCCGGGAAGACCTTGTTCAGCGCGGACTCGGCGAACGACGACGTCCCGAGACGGTCATCTAGCCATCGCACGGCGCGACGGACCACTATTTCTCGCTCCAGAAAGCTGGGCCCACGGGGGCCGAGAACCCGCCCGCGGCGAGCAGCTGCCCTTCAGTGTCGAACTTGAGCGGAAGCTGGGGCAGCGGCCGCGTCGCTGGGCCCCCGATCGGCCGGGCGCCGTCGGTCGCGTCGAATATCGATTGGTGACAAGGACAGAAGAGCTCGCGGGTCTCGGGTTGATAAAGCCCGACGGGGCACCCCGCGTGCGTGCAGATCTTCGAGTAAGCGACGTAACCCTGCGGCGCCCAATCCTCTCGTCCCGGTAACGATCCGAAATCGCTGGGGTCTAGCCGGATCAGCACCACCTGGGAATCGGCTCGCCCAACCGCCCCCTCGGGAAAGACCGTCAGGATGCCGCCGACCTGGAGAGACAGGTCGGTCACGACGGAACCGTCCTCGGTGACAACCCGCGCGCCGTCCTTCCACGCCGTCTCGAGCAGAGTCGTCCCCGGTGCGGATCCGAGCGAGCGGATAGGGAACAGAGCGGCGACACCGAGCACCCCGGCCGCCGTCGCGAGCAGGCCGGCGAGCAGGCCGCGTCGCTCTATTACGGCTTCGCCTTCGTGCAGATCGCGATCGAGAGCTTGCCTGTCGGACGCGGCCGAACGATGAGGCTCACGTTCCTGGACGAAGTGCCCGCCTGGGAGAAGTCGGTGCGCCCACGTGATGAGCGCAAACGCGATCCCACCGAGCGCTACCGCGATCAGGCCACCTTCCAGTTGGGGCTGTCCGCCGCGCACGTATAGGACGAGCAATCCGATCGACGCGGCGATGCACGTTAGAAGCGCGACACCGATCGGAGCTACGGAACGACGGGGATCGCGTTCACTCATCTGCCGTCGATCCGATCACGCGGGTGATGACGAGCAGCACGACGAGCCCGAGCGCGGCCGCGACCAGGCCTTCCGTGATCGGGCCGATCGCTCCGAGGGCCGCACCCCCTCGGTTATCCGGGTGCTGTATCTCGACCACGTACCGAACTATCGCTGCCATCTGTTGATCGGAGAGCGTGTCGGATCCGAACACCGGCATCGTCCCGGGCCCGGTTCTGATCGCCTCCGCTATCTGAGTAGGTGTCGCAGCGAGCAGCGAAGGCGCGACGCGACCCGATGTCAGTGCGGCTCCTATCCCTGCGCTCGAATGGCATGCGGCGCAGTTCTCGGTATAGAGCGCGTTGCCTTCTGCAAGATCGGCGCTCGCGAGGTCCACGTGAGGGACGGCCGGACCTCCCGTCTGGAACGTCGCGATGTACGCCACGATCGCATCGATCTCGTCGTGGTAGTAGTCGGGTGGACGTCGTTCGGGATCATCGGTCTGATACGTGATCGGCATCCGTCCTGTGGACAGCATGAAATCGACCGACGCCGGTCCGACGTCGCGAAGGTCCGGCCCCCGATTCGTCCCTGCGGCGTCGCTGCCGTGACAGTAGGCACAGTCGCCCAAGAAGGCGTCTCTCCCCGTCTCGTCGGGCGAGGGAGACGTTTGCGCGAGTGCGGACGTCGATGACCCTGCAGCGATGGCAAGCACAACTGCGAGCACTGAGCCGGCAAACATCCTGCGGGTGGTTTCGCGCGTCATTGGAGTGTGTAGAGATACGCGGCGATGTCGCGAGCGTCGGTTTCGGTCACTCCTAGATCCGGCATCGCGGTTCCGTGCTCGACGGACTGCGGAAAGCGGATCCACTCGATCAGGTGCTCCGGCGTGTTCGACAACTCACCCGCGATGTACTGACGACGCCTGAAGCTGTTTAGGGGTGGCCCTACTAGCCCGTCGGCCCCACGCACGCCGGGAACGACGTGACAGGTTCCGCATCCGTAACTCGTGATCAGGTCTGCCCCGCGCTGCGGGTTGCCCCCCTCCAACTGAGGCGGTGGATTACGCGGTGTCGAATCGCATGCCGCGAGAAAGAGCGCGCAGACAACGACGATCAGCGCTCTACGAGCCATCCCAGCTTCCTCGTCGCGTCCGTCTCTTCCCTTCTTTCTTCCCGCGCGATCCACCGCAAGAAAAGGACCGCTGCGGTCCCGATGTAGACGACACCGGCAGGGACCCACATGATGATGCCTGCCATCTGCTGATCGTGCAGCAACGTCGTGTGCCACAGGCGAGCGCCGGAACGATGGATCGGGTAAAGAGTGACCGTCGCAAATGTGAGCAGCGCCCCGAGCGCTGCCGCGGGCATCCCCGAAACGAACACGAAGAGCACGGCCGCCCCGTCGCTGAGGGCTTTCCGGCCACCGGTCGTCAGCACGAGCCACCAGAAGAGCATCGACGTCCCGATGAAACTCGCGTGCTCGAGCGCGTGGATCCATGGATCCTCGAGAGCCGCGCGATACAGACCGGGAAGATGCCACCCCCACAGCGCGATCGTCGAGAGTACGAACACGACAACCGGAGACCTCAAAGCCCTCGCGATCCCGGCGCCAAAACGGCTGCGTTCGATCCTGCGCGCCACCGATCCGAATCGATGGCCGAGGGCGACGACGGCCGGTAGCAGCGGCCGGCTCGCTGAGAACAGCGGCGCGGCTACCAGCATCAGGACTAGATGTTGGACCATGTGTGCCGCGAACAGCGTC
>JALZGD010000243.1:1881-3584 GCA_030861205.1 Actinomycetota bacterium | reverse complement strand
ACAAACGTCTTTCCCATCTCGAAGATGTGCTGCGCACCTCGGGCGCATTCGCAACGGTCCGCAGGCCGCACCGCTCGTGGGTCGTGGCGACGGCACCGTTACCGGGTGGCGTTCAAGAGATAAACGATGCGACACGAACGTTCTTCGCCGAAGGCGCTCATCTGTTCGACAGAGCAGGGCCGGCAGGTATTGACCACGCGGCGACAGCGCGCGACGCACGCGGCCTCGCGTCGTTTCCCGGCGACTTTGGCTTCGTCCATTTCGGCGGCGACGGACGCGCCGCGGTAGTGAGATCGGCCGGGGGCCGGGTGCCGCTTTACGTCTTCGATCATCCAGATGTCGTCATCATCGCGACGCGGCTCACCGAACTCGTTCGGTGGTGTCCCGTCGAGCTGCAGTACGACCTGATGGTCTGCGCGCTGTCGACCACCGGCTGGGCGATCTTTCCCGACAACCGCACCTTCTTCCGGGGCGTCGAGATCGTCCCGCGCGGACACCGTGTCCTGATCGCCGGGGGCAAAGCGCGCGTTGCAGAGCGGTACTGGGACGCTCGTCCCGCGCGGCGCGTGCGGCGGCCGACGGCAGCGACCCGTCGCGAGCACACCGAGCGCTTTCGTTCACTGTTGCTCGGCTACCTCGAGCGCGAGCTCGACGACGAGCGGAACATTCTGACGCTCAGCGGTGGCGTCGACTCGTCGTCCCTTGCCGCGCTCGCGGCGGGGGTCCTCGGAAGGCCGGTCGATGCGCTCAGCTTGATGCCGCGCGATCAGCCTTACCTCGACAACGAACGTCGCTACTTGGACAACCTTGCGAGAGAGCTGCCGCTCGGCCGGCGTTGTGAGTTCCAGATGACCGTCGCGGACCGCGTCGACCTGTTGAAAAGGACCCCACGCGTCGCGTTCCCCATCGTCCATCCCGCGCTGGGAGCGTTGTCGGACATGGTCGACGGTGGTGAGCCAGCGGTGCTGTTCGGCGGCGAGTTCGCCGACGAAGTCGCCGGCTCGACGTTCACGTTCCCGGATTGGCTCGATCAGACATCGTTGTGGTCCTTGGCGCGCCATCCGAAAGAGTGGCCGATGGGGTCCAGGACGCCGCAAGCCTGGCTCGGTCACCGGAGACGATCGCTGGCACATCGGCCGTTCTTCCCATTACCCAGCGAGGTCCCGGACTGGGTCAACACGGACCTGCGCGGCGAATACAGGGAGTGGCGCGCACGGCGTTTGGCTGCGTTCGCGGCAGACCAGCGGCCGTGGAAGTGGCTGGACCTGCACGCAGAGGGCGACAACTTTCTCGCTATGAATTGGGAAGCGACGACTGAGCTAAACGTCCGGCGCGCGTGGCCGTTCCTCAACAGGCCGATGCTCGAGCTTGCGTTCGAGTGCCACCCCTCGGAACTCGTCGGTCCTGGCATCAAAAAGCTCTTGCGCGCCGCCCTGCCGGACGACGTCCCGCGGCTCAATCTCGAGCGCTCAGATCGCGGCCACTGGCCGACCGAGGAGGCCATCATCCAGCCGCCGCCCCCAGCGGTCGGACTCGAGGGCCTCCTGGCCGACCCCAGAAAATGGGGCGACCAGGCAGGAGAATGGCCTACTTTCTGGAAATGGGTATTAGCGATCTTCTCGACGCACGTGTGCGAGCTGCGCTCGCATGGCGCGGTAGGTTGGTTGCGTAAATTGCCCGATATTGGTAGGAATTAGCTGCAA
>JALZGD010000243.1:388-1808 GCA_030861205.1 Actinomycetota bacterium | reverse complement strand
GGGGTGGATGGCACCGGAGATTTACGAAACGCCGGAACTGACAGTTCTCGGCAGCCTCGCGGAGCTCACAAAGGGCTCCAACGGCGGGCTTCCCGACTTTCAACTCGCGGGCTCTGTTGTCCTCACCGGTCCGTAGTACGCGCTGAATTACTTTCCTAGCAACACCTGGAGCGCCGCTTCGTCCAGCACCTTTACTGCTGAGCTCCGCGCGGCTTCGCGCCTCGACCTCCCGCTACCACAGTCGACGTCCGCGAACAAATCGCGCTCCTAGGATGTTCGGCGTGAGGCCGACCGTTCCAGCGCAAAATGCTCGTCTTTCATCCTCGTGGCGTCTGTCCTCGTAACGGGCGGAGCGGGCTTCATCGGGAGCCACGTCGCCCGGGCCCTCGTCGAGCAGGGCAACCGTGTCGTCGCCCTCGACAGCCTCGATCCCTACTACGACCCAGCGCGAAAGCTCGCGAACGTTGCCGACCTGCGCGACAGCGATTCGTTCACCTTTGTCCAAGGGGACATCCGCGACAATGCCCTCGTCGAAAAGCTCTTTTCGGACAACGCCTTCGACGCCGTCGTCCATCTGGCCGCTCGGGCCGGGGTACGGGCCTCGGTCGACGAGCCACTCCTCTATTACGACGTCAATCTGAACGGAACGATCGTGCTCCTCGAGGCAGCACGGAAGCAGTGGGCCGCGCGTTCGGGCAACGACCGCCCCGTCTTCGTGATCGCCAGCACGTCGTCGGTCTACGGAGCGACTGAGCGCATCCCGTTCACCGAGGACGACCCGTGCGATCGTCCGCTCGCTCCCTATCCCGCAAGCAAGCGCGCCGCCGAGATGATCGGCTTCGCCTTCCACCACCTTTACGGCATCGACGTCACGGCCCTCAGGTTCTTCACCGTCTACGGGCCGGCGGGGCGGCCCGACATGATGGCGTATCTCGTTGCCGACAACATCACGCGGGGCCACGAGGTCACGCTCTACGACCAGGGGGACATGCATCGCGACTGGACCTATGTCGACGACATCACGAACGGGGTCCTAGCCGCGTCGAAAACCCCGTTGGGTTACGAGGTCATCAATCTCGGCCGCGGGCAACCCACGAAGCTTGCCGAGTTCGTGTCGCTGATCGAAACCGAGTTCGGCGAACGCGCACAACTCGTTGACGCGACGCGGCCCTCGACGGACATCCCTTATACGTACGCAGACATCGACAAAGCCCGTCGCTTGTTGGGATACGACCCACAGGTTTCCGTCGACGAGGGGGTGCGCCGGTTCGCCCAGTGGTACCAGCGCGTCGTCCTGAAGGATCGCAGCTAGTTACTTCAGGAGCTTCGCGAACCCCGCTTCATCCAGGATCTCGACCCCGAGCGTCTGCGCCTTGTCGAGCTTCGAGCCGGGATTGACGCCCGCCACGACGTAGTCGGT
>JALZGD010000243.1:0-378 GCA_030861205.1 Actinomycetota bacterium | reverse complement strand
CCTTGCCCCCGCGCTCCTCGATCGCCGCGGCGGCTTGATCGCGCGTGTATCCGTCCAGCGTCCCCGTCAAGACGAAGCTCTTGCCGGTCAGCGGACCTGCCTTCTTCTTCGCCACCTCGGGCGGCTTCACGCCCCCGGCGCGCAGCTTCTGAAGGACAGCGACGTTGCGCTCTTGATCGAAGAACGCCTCGATCGACCCCGCCACGATGGGCCCGATGCCTTCGAGTTGCGCGAGCTCGTCGGCGGTCATCTCCGCGAGACGCTTGAGCGACCCCACTTCGGCCGCCAGGTCCCTGGCGGTCGTGCCCCCGACGTGCGGGATCCCCAGACCGACGAGCACGTTGGCAAGTGGTCTCGTCTTGGAGCTCTCGATCGAGC
>JALZGD010000242.1 GCA_030861205.1 Actinomycetota bacterium | reverse complement strand
CCGCGACGGCAGGCACGACGTGGCAACACCTGGACTTCAACGAGGAATCTTCGACACAGCCGCTGCTGAAGGAGTTGTGGCTGCGTCAGGCGATCGCGTACGCGATCAACAGAGACCAGATCGTGGAGAAGCTCGTGAAGCCGCTGTACTCCCAGGGCGAGACCCTGCAGAACCTGCAATACGTGACCAATCAAGCCGAGTACGAGCCTCACTTCCAGACCTATAACTACGACCCGGCGAAGGCGAAGCAGATCCTCGAGGACCACGGCTGCAAGATGGGTTCGGACGGCTTCTACTCGTGCAACGGCCAGGAGCTGACGCTCGGTTACAAATCGACGTCCGGTAACGAGCTCCGCGAGCTGATCTTCCAGATCATCCAGCAGGAGCTGAAGGCCGTCGGCATCAACGTCGAGAACCAATTCGGTGAGGCTGCAGTCGTCTTCGGGACGAAGGGCCTCGTTGGTGGGAAGTACGACCTGTTCCAGTTCGCGTGGGTCGGGAACCCGGACCCGTTCAGCGGGTTCTCGATCTGGGAATGCGGCGGCGACCAGAACTACCAGAAGTCGTGCAGCCCGGACGCGGACAAGCTGCTCGAGCAATCGAACAACGAGCTTGACCCGGCGAAACGTGCCGACCTGATCAACCAGGCCGACGCGCTCTACGCGAAGGACCTGCCGGTCCTGCCGTTGTTCCAGAGCCCGGACTTCATCGCTTTCCACGACGACGTCCACGGCCTACAGAACAACGCGACCCAGGAAGGGCCGCTGTGGAACGCAGAGGACGTCTGGATCGACCAGGGCAAGTAACCCCTTCAGGGTCTTTTAAGAGGGCGTAACGTTTACCCGCCCCCCACAAGGGGGGCGGGTGCGTCCCTACGAGGGGGGAACGGGGTGTTCACCTTCATCGTGCGCCGGTTGCTGTACAGCATCCCGGTGCTGATCGCAGCGAGCTTCATCATCTTTACGTTCGTATCGATCTCCGGCGATCCCCTTACCGGGTTGCGCTTCAATCCCCATGTCCGTCCGCGGACTATCCATAGGATCGAAGAACGTAAACACCTCGATAAGCCGTTAATCGTGCAGTACGGCTATTGGGTCAAGGATGCCGTCTTCCACGGGTTCGGCACCACCGTTTTGGGCGACGAGCCCATCGGTCCCGATCTGAAACGGGTATTTGGCAACACCGTTCAGCTAATCGTTGCTGCAGAGCTTTTATCGATCTTGCTGGCTATAGGGATAGGTGTCTATAGCGCCGTTCGTCAGTATTCACCGTTCGACTACACGGCAACGACGTTCTCGTTCGTCGGCTTCTCGACGCCGATCTTCTGGCTGGCACTGATCGCACAGATGTTGGTGATTCGACTCAATACCGCGACCAACACTCATTTCCTTTTCGTATCGCAACTCAATTCGTCCACGTATTCGAACTTCTGGGTCGACCGTGCCGAGCACCTGATCCTGCCGGTGCTCGTGCTCGCCGTCGCCGAGATCGCTGCCTTCAGCCGCTATATGCGTGCCTCGATGCTCGAGGTGATCAACTCGGATTACGTGAGAACTGCACGGGCTAAGGGCCTGAGCGAACGAAAGGTGATCTTCAAACACGCGTTCCGGAACGCACTGATCCCTCTTGTAACCGTAGTGGCGCTGAACTTTGGTGCGCTGTTCGGCGGCGCGATCGTGACCGAATCCGTGTTCAGCCTCGACGGCATGGGTCTGTACTTCATCCATGCGCTGGGCGATCGCGATGTGTACCCGATCATGGCGTGGCTCATGGTGACGGCGATCATCGTCATCGTCTTTAACCTCTTCGCCGACATCCTGTACGGCATCCTCGACCCACGGATCCGTTATGAGTAGCGAACCGACGCAGGGCCCGGTGAAGGACGAGCCGCCGCGCCCGGCGGTGCCCGAGAGCGGACCTGTCGGACGACCTCCGGCCCCCGAAGTGAACCCGTATGCGGGGAGCACGGACGCCGTCGCGGAAGACGCATCAGGTGTCGCCGTCCCGTCGAGTCAACTCGAGGACATCCAGCGAGAAGGTCTCGAGATCAAGTCGCGCACGCAATGGCAACTCGCGCGACGACGGTTCTTCCACCACAAGCTGGCGATGGCGAGCCTCGTGGCACTGGCTTTGATCTTTCTGGCGGCGATATTTGCTCCACACCTGACTCCGTACAAATTCGATCAGATCAACTTGGACGACATCGGGGTAGGGCCGACGACGGCAGGTCGCCACTTCTTCGGAACCGACCAGCTGGGCCGCGATTACTTCACGCGCGTGCTCTACGGGATCCGTACTAGTGCCCGCGTCGCCTTGCTGGTGGCGGTCCTTTCGACGATCATCGGCACCGTCGTCGGTGCGGTGGCGGGGTACTACCGTGGATGGGTCGACAACGTGCTCATGCGGTTCGTTGATCTTCTCCTGACCCTCCCCGGCCTCGCCGTTCTGCTCACCGCGTCGGCACTGCTGGGACAAGGCTCTCCCTACCGCGTCGGCGTGATCCTGGCGCTGTTGTTCTGGACGCCGCTTGCACGAGTTGTGCGTGGCACCTTCTTGTCACTTCGCGAGAAAGAGTTCGTTGAAGCTGCCCGAGCTCTCGGAGCTTCTGATCGCCGGATCATGTTCCGCCACATGCTGCCGAACTCGATGGGACCGATCATCGTGAACGCGACGCTAGTCATCGCGGAGGCGATCCTGATCGAGGCCGTTCTGTCATTCCTCGGATTCGGGATCCAGCCACCGACGCCGGCACTCGGCGCGTTGATCGCCGACGGCGAGACGTCGATGCAGACGTTGTGGTGGCTTGTCACGTTCCCCGGCTTGACGATCGTCTTGATCTGCCTGTGTGTGAACTTCATCGGCGATGGTTTGCGCGACGCGCTCGACCCGACCCAGCGGAGGTTCCGTGCCTGAGACCGGTTCCGTGCCGTCACCGACTCGTACGGGCGATCCCGTATTGCAGATCGAGGACCTCGTAGTCGAATTCGCTACCGACGACGGAATCGTGCATGCCGTAGATCACGTCAGTTACGACATCTTCCCGGGGGAAACGCTCGGGATCGTAGGCGAGTCCGGTTCGGGCAAGAGTGTGACCGTCATGTCCATTCTTGGACTCATCCCGCAGCCACCGGGCCGCATCCCCAACGGGCGAGCTTTGTTCCGCGGCTTCGACCTCCTGAAGGCTCGCGAGAGCGAGCTGCGTCAGATACGCGGCAAAGACATCGCGATGGTGTTCCAGGACCCGATGACGTCGCTCAACCCCGTTTTCAAAGTTGGCGCGCAGATCGCGGAGGCCATCCAGGCGCACGACCCGGATGTTGAAGATGACGACGCTCGCAACCGCGCGGTCGACCTTCTGGGCCTCGTCGGCGTCCCCAACGCCGAACAGCGGTTCGACCAGTATCCGCACGAGTACTCAGGCGGTATGAGGCAGCGAGCCATGATCGCGATGTCGATCGCGAACCAGCCGGCGCTGCTGATCGCGGACGAGCCCACGACGGCCCTCGACGTCACGATCCAGGCGCAGATCCTTGAAGTGCTAAAGACGGCTCAGGAAGAGACTCAGGCAGCGACGATCCTCATCACGCACGACCTTGGGC
>JALZGD010000068.1:5341-10077 GCA_030861205.1 Actinomycetota bacterium | reverse complement strand
CCGAAACTCCGCCCTCCATGTTGTGGACGTCCATGTACAAAGGCATCGCATCCCCTTTCGCTCGTCCCGACTCGGCATCGTTACATCGGGACAAGGCCTTGGCAACCCGGGTGTCGTCGCGTTGAGAGGGGCAGGCTCGAGCGGTCGTGCAAAAAAGGAGGGCCCCCACGTGGGGGCCCTCCTTTGATGGTCCTCTTGGATTACGCCTGAGTGACGTTGATCGCCTCGGGACCCTTCTGCCCCTGACGCGACTCGTAATTCACGGTAGCGCCCTCGGCGAGGGTCTTGAAGCCGTCGGTTGCGATGTTGGAGAAGTGCACGAAGAGATCCTTCGAGCCGTCCTCCGGAGTGATGAAGCCGTATCCCTTGGCTTCGTTGAACCACTTGACGGTTCCGGTTGCCATGTTTCACCTCCCATGTTGCATAACGAACTCGCTTAGGGGGTGACTAGCAACCTCTTAACGTGTCCTGATCGACTAACGGGCCCACCATACACGTCGGTGCGCCCCCCCGGCTTATTTCTTCTCGAGATCGTCGACGGCGGGCCCGTGCAGGAGCCGGCCTTCGTAGTCGAAGCGTGATCCGTGGCATGGGCAATCCCAGCTCTTCTCAGCGCCGTTCCACGTCACGATGCAACCAAGGTGGGGACATACGGCAGACACGGTGTGCAGCCGTCCGTCGCCATCTCGGTAGCCGGCGACCTGGCCGACACCTGCGCCCTCGACGGCAGCCTGGCCTGGCGCAAGCTTCTCGAAGCTTCCGTGCTGGGGGTGCTTGACGCGGTCACCGAACCAATGCGCTGCAACCTTCGAGTTCTCGACGGTCAACTTTTCGGCCGACGCGCGCGGCGTGATCCTGTGCGGGTCGAACAGGGACGCGAATTCGTTGTCACGCCCCAGGATCTGATCGCTGATCAACAGGGCGGCGGCAGTGCCGTTCGTGAACCCCCACTTGCCGAAGCCCGTTGCCGTGAAGACGCGCTCCGTCCCGCGTCTAGCGGTGCCCGCGTAGGGGATCAGATCGACCGTCACGCCGTCGTGGCTCGACCACCGTTGCGTCACCTCGTCAATGCCGAAGCGCTCGCTCATCCAGCGCTCGAGGTCGCGGTATTCGTTCTCCGTGTCGTATTTCTGTCCGACGGGATGGCCGTTGCCGCCGACCAATAAAAGGGTGCGGTCACCATCGCGGATGGTTCGGACGGAGCGTGTCCGACCGTCGACACTGATGTACATGCCTGTGGGAGCGGTGCCGTCGATCGGTCCTGCGACCGCATACGAACGTTTTGGATGCATGCGTGGGAAGAACAAGCCTCGGTCCCAGAAGGGATAGTGCGTTGCGATGACGACGTGCTTCGCAAGGACCCGCCCGTCGGAAGTCTCGACCTCGCATCGAGAGCCTTCTCCTATGTGGGTCACGCGGGTCTGCTCGAAGAGATGGCTGCCGTTGCCCGGGACCCCTGCGGCGAAGTGCTCGAGGTACTTGCGTGGGTGGAATTGTGCTTGATCTTCTAAGCGAACGGCGCCGGCAACTTTGAACGGGAGATCGAGATCCGACTCGAATGACACATCGAGCCCGGCCCGGGCCGCGGCCTCGACCTCTTTCTTGATAGAGCCCAGCTCGCTATCGGACTCGGAGTAAACGAAGTTAGGGCGACGCTCGAAATCGCAATCTATCGACCCCTCTGCGACCCATCGAGCGATCTGTTCGAGAGCGCTCTGGTTAGCCCGGGCATAAGCGGCTGCTTTCTCCGAACCATGCTTCTGCTCTAGCTTTTGGTAGATCGTGCTGTGGCCGGAAGTCACCTTCGCGGTTGTGTAGCCGGTCACCCCACGTCCGATCCGATCCATCTCGAGGACGGCGACCGTGAGCCCTGCCTCCTTGAGAACTTTCGCTGCCGTCAACCCCACGATGCCTGCCCCGGCGATCGCGACGTCTACCTCTATATCGTCAAGTAAGCGGGGGTACTGCTGCGGCGACGTCGACTGCACCCAGTACGACACGTTCGTCGTGGAATGGGCCTCGGACATGCAGCATTCCTACACCTTTCGGGCTAAAGCCTCGTAAGCCCCCACCAGATGAGAGCGGCCGTCAACGAGAGCATCAGAGGTGCGGGATGCGAGAACAGCCGCCGTCGGGCCCCGCGTAGAAGACCGGCGACCACCACGAGTGCCGCCCAACACGAAAAGAGAACTCCGGCGGATACCGCGATGCCGATAGCGGGTTGTGATCGCGGCCCGATCCCTATCCACAGCAGACCGATCCCGAGAGTAGCGAAAGCGATCGTCGCAAAGTGCCACGTGATACGGATCAGAAACTTGGCGTTGCGACCGCTTTGGGATCTATTTGTTTGCAAGACCGCGCTATCGATGGATCGCACCATCCGATCTCCGATGATTCCGTGGATCCCCGATCCGATCGCAGCGAGAACCCCGCTCGTGAACAGTGGCCAATTCACGGGGTCCCTCCCGTATCTCTGTCTGAGAAGGCAAAGGGTGAGTCGGCGGGTGCACGAGCGAGGATCGTGTCGAATATCAGTTCAACGTATCGCCGCCTACTGTCATCACCGATCACTCGCGGCGCAACGTGCGCAGTCTGCAGATAACCGACGTAGACATATGCGAGTAGCACCGCCCGATCGAGCGCCTCATCCGGCTTCCAGCCGAGCTGTTGCAATTGTTCTGCGATGTACGCGATGCGTCGCTCGACAACTCGACGAACGGTGCGCAACGCGGCTCCGTGCGCCGGGTTGAGAAGGGCGATCTCGGTCGACCGCTGGGCTCGGCCCATCTCGAACGTACCGGCGAGCAGCCTCTTGAGACGCATCGCGGGCTCGGGCTCTCGTTCGAGCTCTTTGATGACGGCGTCCGTCGACCGTCGTTCCCACTCGTGCAGTGCTGCTTGGATCAAGGCATCCCGGTTCTTGAAATGCCAATAGAAACTTCCTTTAGTTGCACCGAGCTCCGCAGCTATCGGCTCCACCGCCACCGCATCTATCCCACCTCGTGAGATCGCCGACAACGCAGCTCGGGCCCAGTGCTCGGGCGTTAAACGGCTCTGGACCGGTTTGCGAGTTGTCATACGGGACCGTATAGTACGCCATACGTCAGCGTATGCTTCTAGGTACAAGCTGCGTACCGGGATGGAGGTAATCGTGAGCGTTGAGGTTGGAAGCACCCGGATCGCGGGCCCCGAAAGCGGCGGATGGACGCCTGCTCGAATCTTCCTGGCGACCTCCGCCGCCTATCACTTGCTCCTGGGCATTGCGGGCTTCGCGATTGATCAAAGCTTCCCGTTGACCACCAGCGCGGCTGCCCACGGTGCGCATCAGCACGTGTTCGGGATCTTCATGACCAACGGCTGGCATTCACTCGCGGGAGCTCTGCTCGGGATCGTCTCGCTCTGGTTTGCCATCCGCCCTCGATACGCGCGGGAGGCCGCGATCGCGATCGGTGTCAGCCAAGTAGCGACCGTCGTCGGCTTGGCGCTGCTGGCCCCGTCGACCTTTTTACTTGCGTCGAACGGCGCGGATCAGGTCATTCACGCTTTCACTGCGATCGCGGGCATCGCTTGCGGTCTCGCAACTCCTAGATCCACCCTTGCAAATACGTAAGGCCGATAACCTCGCGTTCATCGAACGAATCACCAGGCGTTACTTGCGCAGAGACCTTTTTGCCCTCTTTACCTGGCGCCGGCTGAGGAAATAGAGATCGCCGGGTCTCGGCCTGCGACGAATCCGCTCGGTGGGGACGGAGAGTGTTCTGAGATCTGACTTCTTCGCGCAGACGAACGCTTTGCGCTGCCCGAACTTGTATTCGGGGGAGCCCTTCCAATCACTGAATCGAGGCTTTAGCACCTCGACCGAATAACCGAACTGCCCGACCATGTCGGCGAGAGCCTGCTGAGTTGGAGACATGACGATCTCGTAGTCGAACGTATTGCGAGGACTATCCGTGCTCTCGCGGTGAACGCGCATGTATGACCCGGGCGCCAGCGATAGTGCAGTGTCGATCAGCAACAAGTCGTCGTTGACCGCATCGATGATCTCGAGTAGCTGGACGTGCTTGCTGATGTGATACATCAGTCCGAGGCACAGCACCACGTCGAAGACGCCATGGTTGCTGAAGTCGTATTCGAAGATATTGCCCTGCACGAAGTCGTAACGTGATCGGTCGACGTCTTTGATGTCGAATACGAAGTTCGCTTGATCGACATGCATCTGCCGTCCGTCGATACCAAGCACGTACTCGGCACCTGCCTCGATCGCCGCGAGCGACCAGAACCCGGCGTTGCAACCGAGATCTAGGACACGTTTCCCCGCGAGCGATCCGTCGAAGAGGTCGACCAAAGGATCGAAGAAGTATCTCTTTCGCTGCCGATGCCTATTGATGCGAGTGGGATCACCTATCGGCGTCTTGACGCCGTTTAGGTCGAACTCGTAATGCCACCGATCGAAGCTGTCTATCTTCTGTTGAATATCAGCGCGATCGGGCGCGGTATTTGCCATGCCAACCTCCCGATTCGTCGACGCTGCGATGAGGATGCCCTCGAGCGTGCCGGCGATCCTACTGCCGGTCCTCGAGTCGCCTGATCCGGTCGATGGGTAGTCCGGCTCGGCCGAGCGCGGCGCGCGCGCGAGTGGTGATGCTCGATGAAGGGAAACGTCGTTCGTATCCCGTGGTGACGAGGACGTCACCGGCGATCGCTTCGAAGGCGGCAACGTGGGACGTCGGCATATC
>JALZGD010000068.1:2872-5331 GCA_030861205.1 Actinomycetota bacterium | reverse complement strand
ATCTAGCAACGGGCGGCTGCGCGATCTTCGGGTTGTGTCTCACCGCTCGCGGAAGCATTAGCTCGCGTGTTGTTTCCGTGTGGTCGAGCATGTCCGGTGAGAACTCGACCGTTAGGAAGTCGCACAGCCTCACTAGCTCGGGTTCTGGTTCTGCGATGAGTGCCTCGTACTTGACTTCTAGATAGCGTTGTGGCGCAAGCGGTCGGCCGTCTCTAATCCCCATTTCTACGCGCTGAGACCACAGGAGAGCAGCGCGCGCAACGGTTTTCGGACCGAACGGGACGTTCGCATAGGACAGCGCGACGTCGCGTCCATCCCGGACCAAGTGGATGAAGCGAGATGTCGGAAAGAGCTTCGCCAGGAATGGGATGTGTTCGACGTAGCGGGGTGTCTTATCGCCCCATGTCGACTTCCCGTGTACGGCGGCGAACGCACGGTACGCCCCGGCGACCGCGTCGGAGTAGCGACACCGTCGGCTCACGCCTATCTCGCTGCGAACCGCTTCGATCGAGATGCCCCACAACGCAAACAGGCGATGCTCGGAGAGTTCGGCCAGGAACTCCTCTACCGCAATGTCATCGACTCCGGGCCACAGCTCGACGATGAAGCGGGACTCGGATGGGACGGCGATGTCTGGATGCGCGTTAAGCATCAGCCGCAGCAAGCTCGTCCCCGAACGGGCGGATCCGACGATAAAGAAGGGTTCCGCCTGCGCGGTTCGATGCATGCCGGAAGGATAGTTGGGCACGTCCCTCGCCTAGAATCGGCTCCCCCATGGTCGAAATCATTGACTTGAAGCGCGCCCGGCCCCCGAGATGCGTTCGGATCGGATCGGCGCCACGATGAGCACTGCTGTTGCATTTCTCGACAGGCTTCCTGCTGAACGGCCGCCAAGAACGGCCCGCGCCCTGTGGTTCATAACCATCGGGGCCATCGTCGTGGGCGTCGCGTGTTTGGCGACCACGACTCTTCAAGGCTATGTCCTCCTCCGAGAGAAACGGCTCCCGCGAACCGGTCGTTGGCTCTTGATTCCGATCGGGCTGGTCATATGGACGGCGGTTGGCATCGTCGCCATAACGTCGGCCGATTTCAAACACTTCGTTCTGTTGCTTGGAATCCAGATATTGGCGAGCGGCGTGATCCTCGCGGTCGTCGATCAGCTCAGAAGTGTCGACAACCGCACGGATCTCGCCGCAGCGCTGACGGCCTTTGTTGTCTTGTTGTCCGCTGCGGTCTTTCTGCAGTGGATCGGCGTGAACCTGCAAGGTCTACAGAACGGTGAAGTTCGTAAGCGTGCAGAAGCTGCATATGGCGTAGACGCGTTCCAGAACAACGTTGGGATGATCAAGTACGCGCGCTCCGTTAACGCAGGTGCTCTGAGCCTGAGACGGAAGCTGGACAAGATCGCGAAGCAGACTGAAGGTCTTCCTTCCTATCTGGTCTTTCAGCCGAAATTCCAGGCATTCGAGAATCATCTCGTAGTGCGCTTCCAGGGATCGGCACTGCCCTACGCGCACGCGCTTTCGGCGGCCGGGATCGAGCTCGCATACGACAACGTGGGGTTGGCGCCCGCCAACACGGTGCCACGCATGCGGTCTTTTCCGCGCAACGCTCTCACTTATGCAGGCGTGTGCGTGGCCGTCCTACCATTCGCATTCTTCTTGTGGTGGGCGAACGACCGGCGTAAATGGCTCGCTCGGATCGGAGTCGCGAGCTGCTTGTTCGGTGCAGGATTCTCTTTGGCGCGCGGTGCGTGGGTCGCGATAGTCATCGGCGTCATTTATCTGTTCGTCGACGGCTTGCTTACTCGTAAGCAGAAGCTCTGGTTCGCAGCGGCTCCGCTGATCGCCGCCCTGGTGCTGACGGGAACTTTCTTGGTGAAGTACCACGTCGACCCTCTGAACGGACGGGCGGGCGGCGGTGCCAGCGTTAACACGCGTCAGAGCCTGTATGCGCAGACGCTTGGGGGGCTCCGCGGGACATACCTGATCACCGGATTCGGTACGGAACGACCGCGCACTCCGAACGGCACTACTCATGAGGGCGGCAGATATGTCCCCCGGGCCGGCACGCATTCGACTTATCTCAGTTATTTCTTCCGGACTGGAGTTCCCGGAGCACTGTTGATCGTCGCTCTTTACATCACGGCGTTTCTATTCGCCCGAGCGTCCGGTCGTACATTCACGGGCAAGGAACGACTGTTCGCGACCATCGCCGCCACTGCCATGATCATGGTGGCAGCCCACGACGTGATCTTGAGTCTTTACGTCGAGCCGGTGTACACGCTCACAGTGTCTTTGGTCATCGGAGCTGCGGTCGCGGGAGCGGCCGATGCACGGTTACTGCCGTGGCGGACTGCGAAGACGCCGACTTAGGCCGCTCGTGGCAATGCCAGAGAGTCGGCGCCGCCTAGATCGTCAGTGGCGCCTGCACCCTCTGTGCTGCTGGCCGTGCCGGCA
>JALZGD010000068.1:0-2862 GCA_030861205.1 Actinomycetota bacterium | reverse complement strand
ATGGCGTTGGGGCCACCTCCGGCTGCGTGATGACGTAGTCGGTCCCCGGCTTCGTGTTGTCGATCTGTGGCGCAGTCGGGCCGGCCACTCCAGTTGCCCCCGAGAGGTTGCGCGATTGCGCCACGGGGGCCGCGATCGTGGAGCCGATCGCGAAGTCGGGCAGAGCGGAGATCGGGAAAGTCAGCGTCGCGACGCCGGTCCCGTCCGGCAGAGTTTCCAAGGCGAGCTCTCCTTTGATCTTCCCCGACTTCGAGCAGGTGTTCTCGACGGTCGCCATCGGGTCGCCTTTGTAAGTCATCGACGGGATCGTCGCCTCGAACCACAGGCAGCCGGCTGCGGGCGGCGCCGGGTTCGCCACGACCCGATCCAATAGCGCGAGTTGAGCGTCCGGGGCAGGCTCGGCCGTCTGGATGTGCAGTGAGATCGTGTCGGTCGTATTCGTGAACCAGATTGCTAGGAGATCCGCTGCCCCGATCGACGCGCCGCCGGGGTTGTCGCCCTGCGGACCGATGAACGAACTGAGGCCCTGGTCGTTCAGGTAGTTCGCGTCGCCTTTCGGGTCGTTGATCTGAACCGTTGGTGGGACGGTCGTCGCCGCGTGCGACGGCAATGTCCCGAACCCAGCAACCACGAGGATCGCCACGAGGATCGACAGCCTGGCTTTCATCGGTCTCCTATTCGACGAGGTCGAACGAACCTTCTGTGAACGGGGGGACTCTCCTGCCGGCAACTTTGGCCACTGTGCGCCATGACGCTGAGACGCCGATACTCGCGGCCGTCACCCGGCCTCTCGGCCCGCCTCCTGCCCCAGCCGGAACCCCGCCTGGAAGCGAGTCTCGACGTTCAAAGAGTCCATCAGTTCCTGGATGCGTCTGGTCAAAGTTCGACGTGAGACCTTCAGGTCGCGGGCGATAGCCGTGTCCGTCATGCCAGCGGCAAGACACGTGACCAGACGTTCTGTTTCGGCGGCGCTTGCTTCCGGGTCATCTGCGCCGGGGGCATGAGAGAACGGCGAGATGCCGTCTTCCCAAAGCAACTCGAAGAGTTGAAGAAACGTGGCGACGAGCTCTGGGTGTCGCGTTGAGAGCGCCCCGACTATGGAACCTCCAGGCGTTGCCTCGCGGATATGGATGACCGCGACTTGCCGATCGATGATGACGAGCTTCGACGGCACCTCCGGTACGACGCGGATCTGCTCGCCGGCGTCGTGATAGCTGCGAGCGATCTCGATCATCCCTGGAAGGTCGAACGCGGCTCGCTCCCACAGCCATCGATTCGAGACGCGCCGCGCCAGCGATTCTTGCTCGCCCGCGTTCTCCATAGAGAAGAAGGGCGCCTTCACGAAGCCAAGGACTTCGGATCGAGCCGCCGATTGCAGACCCCATATCTGAGCCATCGCAGCTTCCGCTCCGGCGACGACCTCTACGTACGCCTCCGGAACAGCGCCGCCCGTCGACCGGTAGCGATCACCGATGAGCTCGATCGCCTCCCGCGACCGGTCGAGCTCGGCCTCTTTCCGTCGCACGAGGGGAGGCAACGTCCGCTCGGGAGGGGCGAGGCCGTAGCGGGTCTCGACGCCGGGGATCCGACTGAGGAAGCCTCGCCGCGTGAGGTCTTCTAACAACTCCGCGACTGGTTCGGCGCTCGCCGAGATCTCGTCGGCGACTTCGGCGGCCGTCTTCGGCCTAGGCAAAAGGGCCGTATAGGCACGTGCCTCTCGAGGCGTGAAGCCGAGTACCTCGAGCTGCTCGCACAGGGCGGCGATGTCATCCACGGTCGCATTCTCCCCGCCGGGCCGGAAGTGGCCATGGCCGAACTGCGCCATGGCGCCGATACGCAACGACTGGGGGCAGGGGCCCCGCGAGATCGGCCGAATCTCAGGCGTATGAAAAAGACTCCGAAGCAGACGCGCTCCCGTAGTTCCATCTGGTCCACTGCGATCGCAGTAGCACTTGCGCTGGTTGCCGGTTCCTCCCCGGCTCGCGGCGCGACCTCAGTCCAAGTCGTCAAGGGATCGATCGCGCTGTCGACCCCTCAGCCGCTCGAAGAAGGGGCCTGCCTCAGCGGTGTACAACGCCGCATTTCTCTGCTGAGCGGAGAAGCCACCAACGGGTTGGTTGGTTGGGCTTTTCCGGTTGATCCATCGACGAACCTCGGCCACTTCGTGCTAAAGGCAACCGGAGGTAGCGCGGACGTCGACCTCAACATCACGTTCTACAAGAGCCTTGGCGACACAAGCCCGTCGTCAGACCCGACGGCCGTTCCGCCCAACATCTCGTACCAGAACATCCGCCCCGGGGGCGAGAAAGGAACCGTGCCGCCGAAGATGACCGCCGCGATCGTGTGCACGTATGCCGGCACTAACGCAACGTTTACCTATACGGCCACTCCTCCGGCCAGCCGCTAACGCCACCAGGAGGTAACGAGAGACATGAGGAAAGCCACAGTTGTCGCCGCCGCTCTCCTAGTCGCGACAGTCTGCATCCCCGCGGCGCAAGCGAAGAAGACCCACGCGGTCGCGACGACCTTGTATCTGCATGGTTCGAATACGACCGACGAACTGACTCTCGGTGAGCTCACCATGACTCCCGAAAAACCGACGCAATCTGTTCCGTCGTCGAAACAGCTGATCAACTATGTCAAAGGCCCTAGGGAGGATTGCGTCAACGACTGGACGTTCGAGCCCACCTATCAAGGACCGATGTCGGGCCACATCACCGGCGACGTCAAGGTGACGCTTTATGCAGCGACCTCGCCGGGTTACGTGGACGTCAAGCTCCTCCCTGATTTCACGGATTTCATGTGTGGAAGCAAGGACCATCAACCGGTCGCCATGACGCGTGTTCAGCTAAGCCCCGGAAC
>JALZGD010000004.1:11513-23317 GCA_030861205.1 Actinomycetota bacterium | reverse complement strand
GGCAGCACCCACGGGTCGTTGCTGTAACGCCTATCGTCAACGGTCGCGCTTTCAAGGGGCCCGCCGATCGTTTGCTTGCTCGCTTGACCGACGAAGCGAGTGCGTCCCAAGTTGCCCGGTTGTACGCGACCCTCTGCGACGTCTTTGTAGTTGACGCATCCGACGGAGAGGAAACCGAAAAGATCAGCGCGCTCGATATGAAGGTGGTTGCGACCAACACGGTCATGGCGGACGCAGAAGCATCAACCCGATTGGCGACCGAGGTTCTCGCATCGTGCACGGCCTGACGATCGCTCCCGTTGTTGGGATACCGGAGATCTCGCCGGGTGACGACATCGGCGAAGCGATCTACTCGGCCGCGGGAAGCAGCGCTTTCGGCGACAACGACGTGGTCGTTGTTACCCAGAAGATCGTTTCGAAAGCAGAAGGCCGACTCGTGCCGGCGCGCGACCGAGCAGAGGCTATAGCTGCAGAATCCGCCAGGGTGCTGCGGAAAGTCGGCGACATGACGATCTCGGAGACGAGGCACGGGTTCGTGTGTGCCAACGCCGGCGTGGACGCGTCAAATATCGAAGGCGACGACATCGCACTCTTGCCGAAGGACCCAGACGCATCGGCGCGTCGGGTGAGAGCTCGTCTCGAGCACCTGACGGGTCGGACATTGGGCGTCATCATCAGCGACACGTTCGGCCGTGCATGGAGGATCGGTCAGACCGATGTCGCGATCGGCATCGCCGGGATAGATCCGTTCATCGATTACCGAGGGAGCACTGACGTGCAGGGGCGCGAACTGCAAGCGACGTCGATCTGTATCGCCGACGAGCTAGCGGGGGCGGCGGAGATCGTCATGGGAAAGGCGCAGCAGATAGCGGCAGCGATCATCAGAGGCGCACCCGTTCGTTTCGCGAACGCGTCGATAAGGTTGGTCGTACGGCATCCATCGGGAGACTTGTTCAGGTGAACCTCGACGAGGTTGTGGCAGCACGACGAAGCGTCCGCGCATTCGTCGACAAGCCGGTCCCGCGCGACGCCGTTGAGCGGGCGATCAGACTGAGCGTCCAGGCGCCAGCACCACACCACTCGGCCCCATGGCGTTTCGCGTTGATCTCGGATCTCGACGGCAAGACCGAACTGTCGCGCGCCATGGCGTCCGCGTGGAAGACAGATCTCGAGCACGACGGGCACCGACCCGAAAAGATCGAGGACATCCTCGCCCGCTCGCACCGCTTGTTAACGGGAGCGCCTCTGCTCGTGATCTGCTGCGCCGACATGGCGCGTGCGCACGACTATCCGGATCGCAGGAGAGAGCGTGCGGAATGGAGCCTCTTCGCGCACTCGGTCGGTGCTGCTCTACAGACGTTCATGCTTGCGCTCACCGAGGATGGCATCGCGTCGTGCTGGATATCGGCCCCCGTCTTTTGCGGAGACACCGTCCAACGTGTGCTCGATCTGCCGCAGCACGTCGAGCCTGAAGCGCTCGTCTTGGTCGGCTACCCGGCTCCCGACTACGTGCCAAGACCTCGACCAGAGCCGAACGCCGACGATTACGTTGTGGCCGACTGGTAGCCTCTGACGCTCGATGTCTAAGAAACTCCAGGAGAAACAAGCTCGCCGTCAAGCAGAAGAGCGGCGTCGCGCGGAGATCCGTAAAGCCGCTATGCGGCGGAACCTGATCACGATCGCCCTAGCGGTGATCGTCGGCGGTGCTGCCGTCTTCCTGATCGTCAACGAACGAACTCCGAACAGTAAGAACAGCGCCGATTCCGTTGGCGGTTCCGCAGCCGAAGCGGGATGCACCAGCATCGAGAACCCGAAAGTCCTCAAGGGAACGCACATCCCAGTTGGCTCCGAGCACGACCCGTACACGTCGACGCCGCCGACATCGGGCCCGCACTACGGGGACCCCGCGGGGCCTGTGAATCCGGGCTTCTACTCCGATGCTCTACAGCCCGAGGCCGTCCTTCACAACGAAGAGCACGGCATGATCGTCATCTGGTATCGGGCCGATGCTCCGTCGGACGTCATCGACAAGCTGCAGACGATCGTGGATCAGCAGCCGGACGCCACGGTTGCGGTGCCGTTTGACCAGGTCCCGTCCGGTGAGAACTTCTCGATCACTGCGTGGGGGCACATCCAGTCCTGCAAAGACGTGTCGCAAACGGTCGTCGATCGGTTCCGGACGCTGTACCAGGGCAAAGGCCCGGAGCAGGTGGGGGTTCCGACGTTCCAGCAGGGCTGATCCGAATCGCCCTAGCCTCGAGACTTAATGCGCTTTGAAGTACGCGACGGTTTGCTTTAGCCCCTCGTCGAGGCCGGTCTGCGGCTTCCACCCGAGCACTTCGCCGGCCTTGCTCGCGTCGACAACGATCCGTTGTAGCTCGCCGGGGCGTGCCGCTGCGTATATCGGGTCGTAGCGCGACCCAGTCAGCTCCTTCAGCCTGGCAAAAAGGTCATTCACCGACAACTCTGATCCGCTGCCGACATTGATGAGCTCTCCCTCTCCCGCATCGCGCGCCGCGACGAAAGCGGAGACGACGTCGTCGACGTACACGAAATCGCGAGTCTGCGAGCCGTCGCCGTAGATGGTGCAGGGGCGCCCGGCGAGCATCTTCCGGGAGAAGATCGCAACGACCTGGCCCTCGAGCCCTACCTCCGACGCGGGCTCTTGGCGGGGGCCATAGACGTTAGACAAGGCCAGAGCTGTGTACTCGAGCCCTTGGACGGCGCGGAAGTACCGCAGATAGTCGAGCACCACTTTCTTCGAGACTCCGTAAGGAGACTCCGGCATGGAGTCGGGCCAGAACACTTGGTCCTCCGTAACCGGAAGACGGGATTCGTCGGGCTCGCCGTAGATACATCCACCGGATGAAGTGAAAACCACCTTCCGGGCGCCCGACGTTGCTGCAGCTTGTAAGACGTTGAGAGTGCCGACCACGTTGATCATTGCGTCGTTGATCGGGTCTTTCACGGACTTGCGAACGTCGACTTGAGCGGCGAGATGCATGATCACTTCGGGCTTCGTTCGCGCGATCAGGTCGACGACCGCGTTCGAGGTGACATCGACCCGATGGAAATTGAACTTTCCCGTTGCACTTCGGCGAGCATCGGAAAGGTTTGCCAGCGCCCCGGACGAGAGGTTGTCGACGCCGAGAACCTCTTCGCCCTCGGCCAGGAGGCGGTCAACTAGATGCGAGCCGATAAAGCCGGCAGCGCCGGTGACCATCACTCGCATGTCATTTCCTCCGAGAAAGTTGATTCAGCCAATCTGGGTTGCCCTCAAGATAGTCGCGCGCCTTGCGAAGCTCCTTCGGCGTATTCACGGTAAGCCAAACGCCGTCGTGCCGGTACGCGCGCAAGCGTCCCTCCCGGGCGAGGTCGGGAAACGTCGAACTTTCGTGATCGCCTCGGGCAGGGAATCGCCCGAGTGCTTCTTCTCCGAGCACGTACACGCCCGAGTTGACCCAGTGCGGAAGCCGGGGGGCCTCGGTAAACCCTCGGACGACATCGTCGGCATCCACCTCGACGATCCCGAACTGCGATATCAACGGAGACACGACGATCGTCGCAGCGGCTCCGCTTTCCTCGTGGCGTTTCAGCAGCGCGCCCAGATCCACATCGATGAGCTCGTCGCCGTTCAGCGCAAAGATCGGTCCACCATCGGAACGTGACCGGGCAGCGAAGCGGATGCCTCCCCCTCTTCCTAGCGGCTCCGGCTCGGCCGCGATGACGATCTCGATGTCTTCATCTGCGAGCCGCCGCGTGAATGTCTCTTCCTGCCCCGCGGCGCAGCTCACTATGACGCGCCGAACGGATGCGCCGCGAAGAAGCTCCAGCTGGTACGAGATCAACGGACGACCGGCTATATCGACCAGCGCTTTCGGCTGTCCGCCCGCGGCATCTCCTAGTCGCTCGGCCTTGCCGCCGGCGAGAATGATCGCTTCCACGGAGGCTAGTGCTTCGTCCAGCGAGGTTGGCGATGTTTTGCGGCGCGGAAAGCAAGCGTGGCAAGGCCGCAGCGGAGGAGCGCACTTGAAAAGTGCGTGACGGAGTGAGAACGCAGCCAGGCACCAGCTTTCCGCCCGGAAAACGCGGTGGACCTTGCTTGACGAGGCACCTGACTACGTTCCGGTGAGGCGACGGAAAGACAAGCCGACCAGCGCGATGCCGGCAGCCACGACTGCTACGCCGAGCCATCTCAGGCTCGGAACGTGCTCGTGCAAGACGAAGCGGGAGACGAGAACGACAACGACGTAACTGATGCCGACGAACGGATACGCAACCGAAAGCGGCACCTTCGACAGAACCAGCAGCCAGAAGACTGCGGAGATCCCGAAAAGCGCAAGCCCAACCCAGAGCTTGGGGAGACGGGCCGCTCGCAGCAACGTGTGACCGGCGCTTGCATGTGCTCCGACCTCGTTCATCGCCGACTTCAGAGTGAACTGGCCTAGCGTCGCGAAGGCGACGCTCACGACGATCAGGATGAGCGAGGCGACCGTGAAATGCCTGCCGGCTTGAGCACTCGCCAGAGTTTCGGGAGAAGGAACCTCGAGGACCACGGCAGGATTCTAGTGCCGCATGCTGCGTCGCGAGCGGGGCCCGGCACGTCTACGAAGCCGCGCAGGCGACCTTTATCCCCGTTGCTTGCGTCCATGTGATCGTTCCGTGTTGGAACGTGGCGGAAAGCGCCGCGCGAGAGTTTTGGGTCTGGGACGTAGGAAGACCACATTTGGACCGCGCCTTCCGGAGCTTGCGATATGCCGCATCCACGTGACCCCAGAGCGCAAACGCGTGATCGACCGCGGGGTTCATGTAGATGGTTCCTTGCTCGAACCTTTGCTTTCCGTGCGCGAGCCCTCCTGCGCTCGACTGGCGTGCGACCGGGAGTCCGAGCGCGCCCGTCGGCCCGCCCGAGTGCCTGTAGGCGACGAGGAAATCGCCCGACACCGAATGCGCCTTGGATGCGTGAGACCAGTACACCGCCCCGTTGACGAACGACGCTCCCCTATAACGCCCTTTGCCCCACAGATCGGAGGTCGGCATCCCCAGCCGAGAGCTTTCACGACCGACCGTGTCGTAGTAGGTGAGCACCGGACCGTGCAACCACAAGGCGCGGTGGAGTGCTCGGTTCCACGTCATCCGCCCGTTGCTGAAGTCCTGCGCGACTCCTCGACTCTTCTTCCATCCGCGAGGGACGGCGTAAACGGAGCTCTCGGGCCTCCCCGGAGCGCCATCCAAGCTGCGGTAATGCTGGACGAACTGCTGTCCCGTGTCGTAACCGAGATCGACTCGGAACAGCGTGTCTTTCAATCCGAGCGCTGCCCTCACCGACCAACCGCTCACGTGAACCGTCTTGCTCGTCCCTGTGATCAGCGCGCCGCCGCGACTGCGGTCCGAACCGGGAACGGTGACCCGCCCCGACACGCCGTAAGGCTTCTCGGTTGCGAAATCCTTCAAGTCGCCGACGCCGTAATAGGCATTGAGCTTGCTTTGGAAGGTGTCCCACGACATCGTGACCGTCCAGCTGTGGTTCGGATTGGCGGAGACCGCGTCGGGTCCGTCGGATACGCCCCGTAAGTATGGGATCGGCGACCCGCCCCACACGTTCTCGTTGTTCTCGGTGAAGCCTCCGGAGGATGACGAGTAGAGCGCATCGATCGGCTGGCCGTTGTACTGGATCACCTGACCGTCTGTGGCGTCGACTGCTCCCTTCCAGTCGTCCCAATACTGGCCCGAGCCGGTTCGCTTCGCGTCGCCTATGTAGGACTGATCCATCGTCGAGTCGTAGACCGCGCAGTCGCATGGATAGCGGTGCTGCCCAACATTCGCGATCTTCTGAAAGGCGTACGTCCGGCCGGCGATGGCCTGAGCCTGTAGCGCCGCGTGTGGCCACGAAGCGGGCACCTCGCCCAGGCCGTACAAGTAGTGCTGCATCGACGCCTGCAGGACCAACCGCAGACAATGCCCGCTCGAGCACGAGCTTGTCGCGTAGCTCTCGAATCTCAATGTGCCGTAGGCGTATGAGCTCTTAGAAGCAACATGGACCAATGTGCCGAAGCGCTCGAATGTCATGACCAAAGGGTGCTGGTCGTCTCCGAGAACCGGGTTCCCATCGACCGAGATCGACTTCCCGTTCTTGAAGAGATGGACCCCCCCGGCCGGGCTGGCGTCGACCTTCCAGGACGTTCCGGAGCCGCCTGAGGCGACAACCCCACGAGCTCCGGCGACCTTGAACGTGGCCTTACCTCCGCCGGTCGTGAACTCCGAAGTCGTTGACGTGATCGACGAAGCGGACTGAACGAGGCCAATGCGGATCGAAGGCATCGATTTCTTGTCGATGGAAACGCCGGTGTAGTAGTGCGTGAGGATCTGCGTCGCGGACTTGCCGTTGAGCGCGCGCCCGTAAGCCCCGTACTGGGACATGCCGATCCCGTGCCCCCAGCCACCCCCGGTGATCGTCACGGTGCGACCCGCGTAAGCAGGCCCGATGACGGCCACTGAAGCGACTAGGCTCAGCGCCACAGCGCCGGCGAAACGTCGCACCGCACCACCTTCCATGAAAAGGGACAAAACCGCCATACGTTCACTTGCGTATCACGAGCCCCGGGAGGCTCGTAAGTACATAGAGATAGTTTCGGCAGCACAGGCGTCCCAACTGAATCCGACTGCCCGCGCCCGGCCCGCGGCGGCGGTGATGGCCCTCAGCCGGTCGTCCTCGATCAGTTCGAGCAGCCCGCTTTCGATCGCCCGCACGTCGGTCGGCTCGACCCTGACGCAGGAGTCCCCTAAGACCTCTTCGGCGGCCGGGTAGTCACCGACCAGCGCCGCCGTGCCGGCCGCCATCGCCTCCAAGGGCGGAAGGCCGAAACCCTCGTAAAGCGAGGGATAGCAGAAGACCTCGGCAGCTGCGAACAGGCCGGGGAGCGTCTCATCTGAGAGCCACCCGGTGAGCACGACCCCCGGTCGCTTCGGAAGCTGGGGCCCCCACCCCTTCGGGCCCGCTATGACGAGCGTCCAGTCGGGATGGCTACGAGCGATCACGTCCCACGCATCCGTGAGCCTCTTCAAGTTCTTGCGCGGCTCGATGGATCCGACGGCGAGGACGAACGGCCGCCGGATACCCATCCGCGCAAGCGTTGCGTCGGCCAGCGGAGTTGCACCGAAGAACACGCCGGAAACGCCTTCCGGCGTGATCACGATCTTCGAGTCGGGAACGCCGTAAGCCTTCTGCACCTCGCGGGCGATCGAATCGGTCGGCGTCGCGACAACAGTCGCCCTTTCTATCGACCACGGCACTAACGTCTCGAGGCGTTTGCCCCCGGGAAACACGTCGTCCCTGAAGAACGACAGATCGTGGATCGTGACGACACCCGGCACGTCGCCGAGCGACGGGAGCACGAAGTTAGTTGCGTGAACGACGTCGACGTCACCTACGAGCGCGCCAATCGTGGGGCTTCGGAAGTGACGCCACCATGCCTGCGCGAAGCGAGCCGGGACGCGCCACCGCGCGATCGAAGGTTCGTTCGACCCCCTAAGTGAGACCGCATACTTCGTCAGCGCGACGTCGCGGGTCTCCAGTGCGGCGGCAAGCTCTTGCGCGTAACGCCCGACCCCGGTAGGTGGATCGAGCAATGGCCCCCAGTCGTAAGCGACGCGCATTCTCGGGGCGCTAAAGGGTCGCCGCTTCGGCCTCGGTCCTGTGCTCCTTGTACCAGTCGATCGTCTTCTCGAGACCGGTTCGGAGATCGGTTCGCGCGTGGAAACCGAAGGCCTTCTCAGCGCGCGAAGGATCGACCGCACGGCGCGGCTGGCCGTCCGGCTTCGTCGGATCCCATCGAATCTCACCGGCGAAACCGCAGAGCTCGGCGATGACACCAACCAGGTCTTTGATCGATATCTCGTGATTCGACCCGAGGTTTACAGGCTCCGGCTCGTCGTACCGCTCTGCAGCGAGAACGATGCCCTCCGCGGCGTCATCCACGTAGAGGAATTCCCGCGTCGCGCTACCCGTCCCCCATACATCGACGGCAGGCGCGCCCGATTCCGCTGCTTCGACACACTTCTTGATGAGTGCAGGGATCACGTGTGAGACGCGCGGGTTGAATTTGTCCCCCGGGCCATACAGGTTGGTGGGAAGTACGTACACCGCGTTCTGACCGTACTGAAGACGATTGGCTTGCGCGTGCACCAGCAACGCCTTCTTGGCGATGCCGTAAGGGGCGTTGGTCTCCTCGGGGTATCCGTCCCACAGTGAGTCCTCAGAGAATGGGATGGGAACGAACTTCGGGTACGCGCAGATCGTTCCAACGATCACGGTTTTCGCGACATCTCTGAGCCGCGCTTGCTCGATCACGTAGGTGCCCATCAAGAGGTTCGTGAGGTACAGCTCGGCGGGACGCTCCATGTTGGCTCCGATACCGCCGACGTGGGCCGCCAGATGGATTACGAGGTCGGGGTTGACCTCCGCAAATAGCTTCTCGACATCGTCCTGACGCGTGAGATCGAAGTCTGCGGACCGCGGCACGACTATGTCGGCGGCGCCGCGCTCTTGGAGAGCCCTGGTCACGGCCTTACCGAGGAACCCGGCTCCACCCGTAACCATGACCCTGCGAGATGCCCACGTATCCACGTAAGCCATGCTAGTGGACGGCCGTTGTGCCACCGCCGCATCGGGGATGATCGAGCGCTCATGAGTGGAGATCGTCTGCGCGTCGCTATGACCTTGGAGCAGTGCTGGCATCGCGTCCCGGGCGGCACGGCCGTCGCCGCGTTGGGCCAAGCACGCTTGCTGGAACGAGGGCAAGTGGACGTCGTCGGCGTGGCAGCGGCCCACAGATCTCCGCCATCAGCTGAGTGGTTGCCGCCGGTACCCGTACGTCATCTACTGCTGCCACGCATCGCGCTCTACGAGTCGTGGCACAGGCTGCGTCGTCCGTCGGTCTCGCGCGCAACGGGTGCGGTCGACATCGTCCATGCGACGACGTTCGCGATCCCCCCGAGATCGGCCCCCTTGATCGTCACGGTTCACGACCTTGCCTTCGTGCACGATCCTTCCAATTTCACGAAGCACGGTGTCGCTTTCTTCCGCCGAGGTCTAGAGCTCACGCGTGAGGACGCGGATCTGATCGTGTGCCCTTCGCAGGCGACGCTGGACGACTGCGTATCGCACGGCATCGACGTAGATCGCTTGCGAGTCGTGCCGCTGGGTGTCGATCAGACTGCAGCCGACGCCTCAACAGTCAGTGCCGTGAGGCTGAAATACGGGCTAAGTCGGCCATACGTCCTGTGGGTTGGAACGGCCGAACCGCGCAAGAACCTGCGTCGCCTGCTTGAAGCATTCTCGACTATCGACGATGCGGAGATCGATCTCATCGTGGTCGGGCCGAAAGGGTGGAACGAGACACTCGGGCCCTTGGTGGCACGTTCAGGGGGCCGCGTCAGGACGCTCGGATTCGTCCCACGTTCCGACCTCGGACCGCTGTACGCGGGGGCGCGCGCATTCTGCTTCCCGAGCTTGCTGGAAGGCTTCGGGTTCCCCGTCCTTGAAGCGATGACGCACGGGACCCCGGTCGTCACATCCCGAGGCACGTCGACTGAGGAGATCGCGGGTGACGCTGCCGTTCTCGTCGATCCTCTCGACACCTCCGACATAGCTCGCGGGCTCGCGTCGATACTTGACGACCAGGAGTTTGCGTCACGGCTTGCAGATGCAGGAAGGAAGCGTGCCGCCACGTTCACTTGGGAGCGGTCCGCCGACCGATTGGCCGACGTCTACCGAGAGGTCGCATGAACCGGATCGGCATCAACCTTCTGTGGCTCGTGCCGGGCGTCGTTGGCGGTTCGGAGACGTATACGACGCGTCTCTTGCACGGGCTCGCCGAGCGTTCCAGCGAGCTCGACTACACGTTGTTCGCGCTTCCTCAGTTCGCAAGCGCACATCCGGAGCTATCGAGAACCTTCAAAACGCTGTACGCGCCGCTCAGGGGTCGAAGCAAAGGTGCTCGCGTCGTAGCGGGTGAGAACTCGTGGCTGGCGCTCCAAGCAGCGCGCAATCACATCGATCTGATGCACCACGCGGGCGGGACGATGCCATTGATCCGCGTGTCGCGGCCGGTGCTCACGATTCACGACCTTCAATATCTGTTCTATCCGGAGTACTTCACGCGGCCAAAGCTCACGTTCTTGCAGACCGTCATGCCACGGTCGGCCGAGAGTGCTCGATTGATCCTTACTCCGAGCGAGTTCACGCGACGAACCGTGATCGAGCGCTTGGATATCGATCCGACACTCGTAAGGGTCGTCCCGCACGGCATCTCGCCGATCCCGTCACGCGGTGAGGCCTCGACCGAAGTGCGTAACCGGTACGACATCGCCGGTCCCTTCTTCCTCTACCCCGCGGCTACATATCCCCACAAGAACCACCTCGTTCTCGTCAACGGCTTCGCTCGGTTGCTGAAGATGCATCCAGACGCATCGCTTGTATTGACCGGCGCGAAGGGATGGCGGGAGTGGAGCACAGCCAAATCGATGGAGTCTCGGCTGGCGGAAGAGATCAGGACCCTGAAGATCCAAGACCGAGTGAAGAGGCTTGGGTACGTGTCGGGTGCTGATCTCGACGCGCTCTACCGGGAAGCATGTGCTCTCGTGTTCCCCTCGCGGTTCGAGGGATTCGGGGCGCCGATCCTGGAAGCTTGGGCACGGGACTGCCCCGTCATCGCAGCAGACGCAACCGCCCTGCCCGAGGTAGTCGCCGATTGCGGGCGACTCGTCTCACCCGACAATGCCGAGGACTGGGCTGCCGCGATGAGCGAGATGATCGAGGATGACGCTCAACGCGAGCAGTACATCAAATCGGGCGCCACTAGGGCCCGAGAATTCTCTTGGCTGCGATCGGCCGATGTGCTCGAGAACGCTTACGCGCACGCGCTGGAGACCACGCTGTGAAATTGCTGGTGATTGCCCCTCATTTCGAACCCGACGTCGCACCGACGGGCGTTGTCGTCACTCGCGTCGTCGACGAGCTCGCGGCGCGCGGGCACGGGATCGAAGTGGTTACGGCATACCCGTGGTACCGGGAACACAAGGTTGAACCCGGATACGGCGGCCGGCTCGTCCGCTACGAAGACACTCCGTGGGGCCGGATCACGCGCATCAATCCTTTCGCGCCGTCAGATAAGCGCAACATCACCAGACGTGCTGCCGCTTTCGCTGCCTTCTCGGCGGTCTCGGCTCTGGCCGCCGGTCGAGGTGATCCCATCGACGGCGTCCTCGCGGTGTCACCGCCATTGACTCTTGGAGTGTCCGGCCGATTGGCCGCAACACTGCGACAGGCGCCTCTGGTCTTCAACGTGCAGGACGTCTTCCCCGATATCGCGATCGAGCTCGGCATCCTTACCGATCGGCGCTTGATCGCCGCCGCACGATGGCTCGAGCGATATTGCTACAGACACGCGGACGCGATCACCGTTCTTTCGGACGACCTTGCGAACAACGTCGCCGCGAAGGCATCCGATCCCGAGCGGATCCGCGTCATCCCTAATTTCGTCGACACCGACATCATCCGTCCGCAAGACCGCATGAACTCCTACCGGCAGGAGTTCGGCTTAGGCGACAGGACCGTCGTCATGTACGCAGGCAACGTCGGGCTCTCGCAGTCACTCGAGATCGTGCTCGACGCGGCGGGAGCGCTCGCATACGAAGACGACCTCGTTTTTGTCATCAACGGACAAGGGGCGAGCCGGGAACAGCTCGAAGAACGAGCGCGCGGGATGAATAACGTCGTGTTCGTCGACATGCAGCCGAACGAG
>JALZGD010000004.1:6537-11503 GCA_030861205.1 Actinomycetota bacterium | reverse complement strand
CTGCCGACATCCACCTCGGCCCCCGGCGTCGAGGCCTCGGTCGGCACAGCGTCCCTTCGAAGACCTATTCGATCCTCGCAGCGGGCCGGCCGTTGATCGCTGCAGTCGATCGGGATAGCGAGATCGCACGGATCGTCGAGCGGTCGGGGGCCGGTGTGACGATCGGACCCGACGATGCCGAAGCGCTGGCTAAGACGGTCCGCGACCTCTTCGATTCGCCGGACCGGAGGGCCGAGATGGGACGCGCCGGCCGTTCTTACGTTGAGAGAGCCGCGTCTCCACAGGCGGTTGCCGTCGCCTACGAGAACCTTTTTATGGAGCTTGCATACAACGGGGACGCTTGAGAGCCGCATCACTTTCGATATGACCTCGGAGCATCCGACCACCGGTCGCAACCAACCTCACAGACCCGAGCCACGGAACGTTTTCTTGTCGTGAGCGCTCCGCCGTTCGAACGGTTCTTACAAACGCATAAAGACGACGTCTACAGATATCTAAAAGCAGTCGCGCGCAGTCACGCGGACGATTGTTTCCAGGAGACGTTTATCTCGGCATTGAAGGCGTATCCCCGCCTGGACCACTCGGGCGACGCACGAGCGTGGATATTCACGATCGCTCGGCGGAAGGCTCTCGACGCCCACCGAGCGGAGAAGCGTCGCCCATTGCCGGTGGACGAAGTGCCCGAACGCGGAAGCGTCATAGATCACGACGGAGGGGACGCCGAGCTGCTGGGCTTGGTGGAACGGCTTCCGCCGAAACAGAAGGAAGCGGTCGAGCTTCGATACATAGCCGATCTGTCCTACGAACAGATCGCCGAAGTGATGGGCCTGACTGGAGACGCCGCGAGACAGAACGCGTCCGCCGGGATCAGGGCCTTACGGAAGGTGTGGAAGACATGAGCGACATAGCTCGGAGATTGAAAGCATCCGGCCCCCGCGTTCCGGACATACTCATCGACGACATCAAGCGCCACGCCGCGGACGAAGGCTTGATCGACGTCGCGTACGCGCCGCTCGATTCTCCCGTTGGCCCGCTCGTCGTCGCCGCTTCGAAGAAGGGTCTCGTGCGGATCTCCTACGTATTCGAGGATCCCGGCGACGTCATCGAGGATCTTGCTCTTCGGATCTCACCGCGCGTCCTCGAGGCCCCCCAGAAGCTCGACGAAGTCAGGCGGCAGCTCGACGAGTACTTCGAGCGCAAACGGACGCGATTCGACATCCCGATCGATTGGGCCCTCACAGCCGGGTTCACGCGCAAAGTGCTCCGGGCGACGGCTCGCGTCCCGTACGGCGCGACGTCGACGTACCGAGCGGTCGCGACCAAGGCCGGCAGTCCACGTGCGAGCCGAGCGGCCGGCAATGCGCTCGGCTCTAACCCGATCCCGATCGTCGTGCCGTGCCACAGGATCCTGCACTCCGGAGGTGGGATCGGTGGTTACACCGGGGGCCTCGACAAGAAGCTCTACTTACTGGGCCTCGAGGGAGCCGTCTAGCCCGTCTCGGGAAATGTTTCGCATAGCTAATTAGTTGTGCTAAACATATGGAGATGACCGGCTCGACGAAAGAACTCGACACCCAGCTCGTTGCACGCCTACGGCTCGCGGTCAGCCGCCTCGCCCGGCGATTGCGGCAAGAGGCCGAAACCGGGATCAGCCCTTCGATGCTGTCTGCCCTCGCGAGCATCGAGCGGCTCGGCCCGTGCACCCTGGGCGACCTCGCCGCTCACGAGCAGGTGCAGCCCCCCACCGTGACGCGTGTGGTTGCGCGCCTCCATGAGGAGGGGCTTCTCGACCGGATCCCCGACCCCGTCGACCGCCGCATCATCCGAGTCCAGCTGTCCGCGGCGGGAAAGGCGTTCCTGCAGCGCGTGCGAACCCGAAAGAACGAATTCCTGGCACGGCGGCTGCGTGACCTCGACGCATCCGAATTGCAAGCGATCGAAACGGCGGTCACTGCCCTCGAGAAACTGCTCGCGGACCGCTCTTGACAACGCTAAAGAGGATCGCTCGGCAAACGTTCAGCTCGCTGCGTATCCGCAACTACAGGCTGTACTTCTTCGGTCAGATCGTGTCGATGAGCGGCACATGGATGCAGATCGTTGCGCAAGGCTGGCTCGTTCTGAAGTTGACCGGCAGCGGAGTCGATCTCGGGCTTGTCACCGCCCTTCAGTTCCTTCCCGTGCTGCTCGGCGGCGCGTGGGGCGGCATCGTTGCAGACCGTTTCAACAAACACCGGCTCGTGACCTGGACTCAGGTCGCTGCTGCTCTTCTTGCGGTCGCCCTCGGCGCACTGACCGCCACTGGAGTCGTGACGCTGTGGATGGTCTACGTGCTGGCATTCCTGCTTGGTTGCGTGACGGTGTTCGATGTCCCCGCTCGCCAGAGCTTCGTAATGGAGATCGTCGGCCCGGAGGACGTTGCCAACGCCGTGGGGCTCAACACCACGGTCTTCACGTCTGCCCGGATCGTCGGCCCCGCGATAGGGGCCGTAGTGATAGCGCTGTTCGGCATTGCACCGTGCTTCTTCATCAACGGCATCTCCTACATCGCAGTGATCGCGGGGCTCCTCGCGATGGATCCGTCCCAGCTTCGGAAGGTCGAGCCGGTCGCTCGCGCCAAGGGCCAGATCCGGGAGGCGCTCCGATACGTGTGGTCGCACCCGGAGCTCCGTTCGACGCTGCTCGTGATGGCGGTCGTCGGAACTCTGGCGTTCAACTTCCGCGTCCTGCTCCCACTGATGGCCCGCGACGTGTTCTCTGGAGGGGCCGGCCTTTACGGGTCGCTGTCTTCGGTCATGGGTTTCGGAACTCTGATCGGCGCGCTGATCTCGGCGGGCCGCGCGAAGCCGACGCGGAGGTTGCTCGTCGGGACCACCCTGGCTTTCGGGATCCTGATGACGCTCGCCGGCGTGGTCCACGTCTTGGCTGTCGAGATCGTCGTCCTCATCCCACTCGGCGCGGTCAGCATCGCCTTCATCGCAACCGCTAACTCGACATTGCAACTGAACTCTGACGACTCGATGAGAGGGCGCGTCATGGCGCTCTACTCGATCGTGTTCCTGGGTTCGACACCGATAGGAGGCCCGCTGGTCGGTTGGATCGCGCAAACGTCGAGTGTCGGCCTTGCTTTCGTGATCCCCGGATTGGCTACGGCTGCAAGCGGCGTTGCAGCTCTCTATGCGCTGCGCCGAAGCACGCTGGCGGTAGACGAGGCAACGGATGTCCCAGAACGCATGCCGGAAGATCCCAGCCCCGGGGAGCCCCGCCTTGCGGAACGCGCGTTGCACTCGGCACGTCGCACGCTTCACACGCTGACCGGAACGTCTCGGCGCATCGCTCGCTCGACTATCCAGTCAGACCGACCACGCAGAGATCATTCCGCGCGGCGCTCCGGTTGACGTTTCTCGGATGTCCCTAGGGGCCGTGCCCGAGCTCACCGGGATGCTGGCAGACCGACGGGAGGGCACCCGGCTGCGGTAGAGGGATCGGCAACAGCTGAACCAGTTGCTTCGTCTTGAAAGGCGCCTTGCCCACGACCACCGCGACGTCGATGCCTGAAGGAGTCTTGCCCTCGGTGATCTTTGCTCCGGGGATCGCCGCGGCGACGAACTGAGCTTGTTGGCGCGTCTCCGGCTTGTCAGGATCGAACTTCACGACCGTTTGCTTGTAACCGAAGTGATTAGCGTTCGCGACGTCGACGACATTTAGCCCCCCGCTCTGATTGGTGTTCGTTGCGGTCTTCAGAGCATCCGCAGCGGGGCCGGCAACGGTCTCCGCGAGCGTGTCGCCGTTGTACACCCCTACGCGGATCGTGGACGGATCTATGTCCGGCACGCCGTCTGCTTGGGCTGGGGATTCATTGTTCGCGATCGCGCGGAACATCACCTTCATCGCGGGATAGTTCGGAACGACGATGCTGTAGGGCAAGCCATTCGAGAGCGTGATCGTCTTCGTGCCGAGGTTGGGGGCCGTGTACGCCTCGTAATTGTCGGGGTTCAAGTTTCTGAAGCGTTGAAGCAAGTGGTAGAGCCCAAGAGGGGTCTCAGGAGTCTTCAGGTTTCGCCCCGCTGCATCGACGAGATGGCTGATCCGCAAAGGATTGAAGAAGGCAGAGACGCTGGTGACCTTGTGGATCGCTGCAGCGATGAACTTCTGTTGGTTCTCGATCCGCGCGAAGTCACCTGTCGCAAACGAATGCCGTGACCGGACAAACCTCAGAGCTTCATCACCACTGAAGTGGATCAGACCCGGTTTCGTAACTTCGAGGCCCGTGTTCGGGTCAAATGGGATCGTTTCGGTGATGCAGACGTCAACCCCGCCGACGGCGTTGACCAGATCCCGGAAGCCCGCAAGATTGACCTCTGCATATCGGTTGATCTTCAGACCCGTCAGGTTCGCTACCGTCTTTACGAGGTTGTCGCGCCCGCCGGCATAGGAATTCGTGATCTTGTCTGTGCCGCCTGACGCGATCGGGACATAGAGATCTCGTGGGAATTGCACCATCGTCACGTGATTAGTCACGGGGTCGACATGAGCCAGGATCACCGTGTCGGATCGCTGGCCTCCAACCGCGTTCGCACCCAGCTTGAGTTGTTCGGCGGGCGTAAGGCCGGTTCGCGAATCCGATCCGATCAAGAGCGCGTTGAACGGGTGGCCGCTTACCTCGGGAACGACGTCCGCGATATCGACGTGGATCTGGTTCCGGAGATGCCAGTAACGGTAGTACGCGTATCCGCCGACGAGCGCGATCAACAAGAAGAGCCCGACGATGGCCCACTGCCACCAGTGGCGCATGTGCTTTCGCTCGCGCTCGCGGCCCGATTTGAAGACGTTCGCGTACCGAGACGCGGCGAACGGATCGTCTTTCTTCTTGAAAGGGTTTCGCATGGATTGTCGATTATGAGACGCGGTCGCGGCTATTCCGTCGGCGTTTAGTGAAGGAATCGCGAAGCAGTTGACCGCGAGGGAG
>JALZGD010000004.1:5410-6527 GCA_030861205.1 Actinomycetota bacterium | reverse complement strand
AGACCGGTCCGCGTCGTCCGCTCGCCTGATGCTGTGGGAATAGTTTCGATACGGGGCGGTTGCGTATCGAGGCGAGTCTTGCTACCGTGTCGCATACGAAACCAAGCCGTATCGAAATAGCTACAGGGAGGTTGTTCTTTGACTCAGACCTACGACAAGCGCTGGTGGGCGTTAGGGGTCCTTTGTTTCTCGCTTCTCGTGATCGGACTCGACAACACGATCTTGAACGTGGCCCTGCCGACGCTGGTAAGGGACCTCCACGCCTCGGCAAGCCAGCTGCAGTGGATGGTCGACGCGTACGTGCTCGTATTCGCAGGCCTTCTGTTGACTGCAGGCGCGTTGGGCGATCGATACGGACGCAAACTGGCGCTCTACGTCGGGATGGGTCTTTTCGGCGCGGGTTCCATAGCGTCGGCATGGTCGGGCTCGGCGAACGCATTGATCGCGACTCGGGCCCTGATGGGCATCGGAGGCGCGGCGATCATGCCGTCGACTCTCTCGATTCTCACGAACATCTTCCCGCCGAAGGAACGAGGGCGCGCGATCGGCATCTGGGCTGCGGTCGCCGGGCTCGGCATCGTCGTCGGCCCGGTCATCGGCGGCTACCTGCTCGACCACTTCTGGTGGGGTTCGGTGTTCCTGATCAACGTCCCGATCGTTGCGATAGCGATCATCAGCGGGTTCTTCTTGGTGCCCGAGTCGAGGGACCCGGAGGCTCGACCGCTCGACCCCGTGGGCGCGGTGTTGTCCATCGGCGGACTGACGGCTTTGCTCTACGCGATCATCGAGGCTCCCGATAAGGGATGGACGTCCGGTCAGATCCTCACGTCGTTCGTGATCGCGGGCGTCTTCATCGCGATCTTCCTCGCCTGGGAGTTGCGCACGCGTTATCCGATGCTCGACATCCGCTTCTTCGAGAATCCCCGTTTCTCAGCGGCGTCGATGTCGATCACTATGGTCTTCTTCGCTCTGTTCGGATCCATCTTTCTATTGACGCAGCACCTTCAATTCGTGTTGGGCTACACGCCCTTACAAGCAGGCTTCCGCTTGATGCCGGTCGCCACTCTCGTAGTTGCCGCGCCGATCAGCGCGCGGGTTGCCGAAAAGCTCGGGAGCA
>JALZGD010000004.1:0-5400 GCA_030861205.1 Actinomycetota bacterium | reverse complement strand
ACCGTAGTGTCATTTGCGCTCTTCCTCCTGTCGACGGTGTCGGCCACGACTGGATACGGGCTCGTCGCTCTCTCGATCGCGATCCTCGGAATAGGGATGGGATTCACGATGACACCGGCTACCGACTCGATCATGGGGTCGCTCCCGCTCGGCAAGGCCGGCGTCGGCTCTGCCATGAACGACACGACCAGGCAGGTGGGAGGGGCTCTCGGGGTCGCCGTCCTCGGATCGATCTACGCGTCGTCGTTCGCCAGCAGCATGGCCGGCGCCGTACGAGGACTCCCCGCGGCGGCAGCGGCTCAAGCGAGCAACTCGATCGGTAAAGCAGTTGCGATCGGTTCCCACCTCGGCCCCCGCGGCGCTCAATTGATCGGGGCCGCGCGCGTCGCGTTCGCCAATTCGATGGGAACTGCCGTTCAGGTTGCTGCCGGAGTAGCCCTTCTCGGTGCGTTGATCTCGGCGCTGTTCCTGCCGGCATGGGCTCGTGAGTCGGGCGAACGTCACCCACACGAGGAATTGCACGAGCAGAGGACGAAAGTCGCAGTGGGATGAGCACCACAGAATCCGCAGCGCGTGCGCCCGGCCGGCCTCGTAATCCACAGGCCGACCGAGCGATCCTCGAAGCAGCGATGGACCGGTTCATCGCCGACGGTTACCAGGCGATGAGCATCGAGCAGGTCGCGGTCGACGCGAAGGTTGGAAAGACGACGATCTACCGCCGGTGGCCTTCGAAGGAGGCTCTCGTCGCGGATGCCGTTGCGCGTCTCTCGGAGGAACTTCCGCTGCCGGACACCGGCTCCGTCCGAGGCGATCTCCTCGCTCTCGTGCACGAGATCGCAAAGCGCAGCTCATCGACCGCCGGACGTTGCATGGGCCGAGTGTTCGCCGACATGCAAGGACATCCGGAGATGGCGGCGGTCTACAAACGCAACGTCGTCGAGCCTCGACGTGCGCTCATTCGGAGCATCCTCGAACGAGGGGTCGAGCGCGGCGAACTTCGCGACGACCTGGATCTCGACCTGGTGATCGACATGCTCGTGGGCCCGATCGTCTTTCGGCGCTTGATAGCGCGCGATTCGATCTCGAAGCCGTTGGACCAGCCCGAGCTGCTTATCGACACCCTCGAGCGCGGCATAAGTAAGCGCCGATAGCCGTCACGGAACAAGAGCGGGTCGCCGCGAATTGCCGCGGCTAGGGCTGTGAGGTCGACTGCGAACAGCTCGGCGTTCGGCACGTGTCTATCTGTCGAGCAGCTTGCATGAGCGAGATCCCCGTGAACCATGCGCCCAGAGCCAGGGCCAGCGCCCACCACACGAGCGAATAAGACAGCCGTCGGCGCGGCCGAGCATGCGGTCGTACGGGGTCGACCGACGGTGCCTCCATTGATGCCTCGGCGAGGACGATACGAGCGTCTTCGAACTGGATCCGCTTCACCATCACGGTTACCGGTGCCCACGGATTCGAACCGCCGTACAGCCACGCACCGGGGGCCGATCGATCCTTTACGAACCGGTATTCAATGCCCTCCTGCGCCAACCGACCCGCGAGGAGATGAGCGTCGATGTCGTTGCTCGCGCGAACGAGCGTGACCCAACCGGATCCACCGCCACCGCGCTCGTCGTCGAGCAAGACGGTCGGCGGAGACCCCACGACCATCGACATGGCTACTTCTTTCCGAAAACTTTCCGTGCGATCACGATGCGCTGTATCTGGTTCGTGCCTTCATAGATCTGCGTGATCTTTGCGTCGCGCATCATCCGTTCGACGGGGTACTCACGGATATATCCGTAGCCACCCAGCGCTTGGACGCAGTCGGTCGTCACATCCATCGCGGCGTCCGACGCATAGCACTTCGCGATCGCGGCCCAGTACGAGACGTTTGGGTCTTCTTCATCGATGGCCGCAGCGGCTCGGTAGACGGCAAGGCGCGCCGTCTCGATCTTCATTGCCATGTCCGCGAACATGAATTGCATCCCTTGGAATGAAGAGATCGGCTTGCCGAATTGCTCGCGCTCGTTGCAGTACTCGACCGCCACGTCGAAGGCGCCTTGTGCGATGCCCAGAGCTTGCGCGGCAACGGTGGGACGCGAGAAATCGAGCGTTCGCATCGCGAGACGGAAGCCGCCGTTCACCTCGCCGATCACGTGATCCTGCGGCACCCGCACATCCTCGAGAATGACTTCCCGCGTAGGTGATCCCCGGATCCCCATCTTGTCTTCCTTACGGCCGAGAGAGAAACCGGGCATGTCCTTCGACAGTAGGAACGCAGTGATGTTCTTGCCTTTCGCGCCTTCGGGATCGGTGACTGCGAAGTACGTGTAGAGATCCGACGCCCCGGCCCCCGTGATGAACCGCTTACTGCCGTTCAGCACCCAATCACTGCCGTCTTTGACCGCGCGGCTGCGCATCGCCGCGGCATCCGACCCCGAGCCCGGCTCCGTCAGGCAATAGGACATGCGGTGCGTTCCATCCGTGATCCCGGAGCAGACCAGCTTCTTCTGCTCGTCCGTGCCGCCGAGTAGCACGGGGATCGCACCGAGCTTGTTGACGGCCGGTATCAGGGCAGTCCCGGCGGAAACCCTCGAGATCTCCTCGACGTACAGGCACATCTCGACGGCCCCTCCACCGGCCCCGCCGTATTCCTCGGGGTACGAGACGCCGGCAAAACCGTTCCGAACCAGAAGCTCGTCGATGTCTTCCGGGTACTCGTCTGCCTCATCTATCTCTGCGGCTCGCGGGCGCAGCTTGTCTTCGACGAACTCGCGAACCGAACGCCGGAATGCCTCTTGCTCGTCGGATAGATGGAAGTTGAGGCCGGTGGTCACGCGTCCAATCGTAAGGCCGCTCCCCAGCCAGCGGGATAGACGCGGCCGAGTGACGCCGATCACCTCGGGGTCGTTCGGTAGGCTTCCCGCTTCGCCCAGCACTTCTCGGCCCAGACCCAGGAGAGACGACGTGGCTCCAGGCATCTCAGCGATCCAAGACGCGATCCTCGCCGGCGCTTCGGGCGATGAGCTCGCCGCGATCGAGCTTCCCGAATCGATCGTCGCCGCGTTCACGCGAAAAGACGAACAAGACATGTTCGAAGGGATGGATTCCGAGGCGAAAGACCCTCGGAAGTCACTGCACATCGAAGAGGTAACTCTTCCGCCATTAGGTCCCAACGAGTGCTTGATCGCGGTGATGGCGTCCGCGATCAACTTCAACACTGTTTGGACGTCGATCTTCGAGCCGGTTTCGACGTTCGCATTCCTAGAGCGCTTCGGCAAAGAGAGCGATCTCGGCGCGCGCCACAACCTCGACTATCACGTGGTCGGATCGGACGCCGCCGGCATCGTCTTGCGCACCGGTCCCGGCGTGACGCGCTGGAAGCCCGGTGACCAGGTCACCGTCCACTGCAACTACGTCGACATGGAAGGCCCCGAGGGCCACAACGATTCGATGCTCGATCGCGGACAACGCATCTGGGGTTTCGAGACGAACTTCGGGAGCCTCGCGGAGATCTCGATGGTCAAGGCGAACCAGCTGATGCCGAAACCGCGTCATCTGACGTGGGAAGAGGCGGCGTGTCTCGGGCTCGTCTCGTCGACCTCGTACCGCATGCTCGTGTCGCCCAACGGCGCGCAGATGAAGCAGGGCGACGTCGTGCTCATATGGGGTGCAACCGGGGGCCTCGGAGGCTTCGCATGCCAGTACGTGCTGAACGGCGGCGGGATCCCCGTAGGCGTCGTGTCGTCGCCGGAGAAGGTCGACCTACTCCATCAGATCGGTGTCGAGCATGTCATCGACCGCAAAGCCGAGGGGTACCAGTTCTGGGACGGCGATAGCCAGAACGCCAAGGAGTTCAGGCGCTTCGGCAAGAAGATCCGCGAGCTCGTCGGCGAAGACCCCGACATCGTTTTCGAGCATCCCGGCCGCCAAACATTTGGGGCCAGCGTCTTGGTTACCAAGCGCGGCGGAACGGTGGTGACCTGCGCATCGACGTCCGGCTACATGCACACGTACGACAACCGGTACCTATGGATGCTGCTGAAGCGCATCATCGGCTCGCACTTCGCGAACTACAAAGAGGCGTGGGAAGCCAACCGTCTCGCCGACCTCGGGATGATCCATCCGATCCTGTCGAAGACGTATCCCCTTTCGGAGACGGGCGAGGCCGCGTACCAGGTCCATCACAACAACCACGTGGGGAAACTCGGCGTCCTGGTACTGGCTCCTCAGGAGGGCATGGGGGTCGCCGACGAAGAACGGCGGGCGAAGTTCATCGACAAGATCGAGGTCTTCCGCCGCTTCAGCGACTAGCCCTCCGGCGAGGGCGCCGCTAGGCGGGAGGCGGCGGAGCGAGGCCGAGCTGCTGCATCATCCCGGCGTTGTCGGTGACGCCCCAGTGCTCGTAAGCCTTGCCGTCGCGCACTGCGACGATGTCGATTGCTTGGACGTCGATGGACTTCCCCGTCGCCGGCATGCCCATCATCTCGCCGGTGTTCGTGCCGCGGATCCTGATACGGGCCCAGACTTTGTCGCCTTCCGTGGCGACGTCCTCCAGAGACACGCTGACATCGGGGAACGCGGTGAAGAGACGGCTCATCCATTCCTTTACACCGGCCGTGTCGTTCGTAAGGCCGAACTGCGTCAGGTCCTCGTGCTCGACGAAGTCATCCGTCAAGAACTCGTCGAACTTGGCGACGTCGTGGGCATTCATGACCTCCTCGTAGAAGGCCTTCATTCGCATCTTGTTCTCTTCGGACATCGCTCACCCCTTCAGGTCGCGGACGACAGACGGATCTATCAACGCGCCCCGACGTGAAGTTCGTCAACGGGGTTGGGCGCGCGCGTCCGAAGCCTCCGGAGTTGCGTGATTGAAGAGGTTTGTTAACCCCGGACGCGGTAGATGACCGCGTCCCCCTGGCCGCCACCGCCGCACAGGGCCGCTGCGCCGATCCCGCCCCCGCGACGCTTCAGCTCGTAAAGCAGCGTCACCGTCAGGCGAGCGCCGGTGCAGCCGATGGGGTGTCCCAGCGCGACGGCGCCGCCATTGACGTTGACCTTGTCGTCGCCTGAGCCGTTGAAGAGCATGTGGGTCGAATGCAGCGCAACCGCGGCGAACGCCTCATTGATCTCGACGAGATCAATGTCGCTGGGCGACATGCCGGCCTTCTTGAGCGCCGACTGCAGCGCGAGCGCCGGAACCGTGTGCAGGTAGGGAGGCTCGTCCGCCGACATGCCGTGGGCGACGATCTCGGCGAGAGGCTCGAGGCCGAGCTCGTGGGCCCGCTCTTCACTCATGACGACGACCGCTGCCCCACCGTCGGAGATCTGCGACGCGTTTCCCGCGGTGATCGTGCCCGTCTTGGAGAACGCGGGAGCGAGCTTGGCGAGCGTCTCGGCTGTGGTGCCCGG
>JALZGD010000067.1:5531-10179 GCA_030861205.1 Actinomycetota bacterium | reverse complement strand
GATCAACTCTTCACGTCCGGCGAGGAACACGATCTGCTCGAACAATTGATCTCGGCCGGGACGAATTTCGAGTCGCTGGTCGACGACCGCGTCGTCCCGCTCGTCAACCGAGGCAATCGCACTCAGGCGTTCCGCGTACTGGGTGACGACGGCGCGCCGCTGATCGCGCGCATCTCGACCCTTGGTGGCCTACTCCGCGAAGCGCAGGACCGCGAAGTTGCACAGACGCAAGCCGACGTGCGTTCGCACAACAATCAAACCCTTCTGATCCTTGCAGTGGTCCTTGCAGGCGCGCTCGGCGTCGGGATCGTCGTCGCCTACTTCCTGCCTCGGCGGCTATCCACCAACATCGAGACACTCGTCGAAGCCGCACGCGGGATCGAACGAGGAGACTTTGACCAACCGATCGACATCGAATCGGGTGACGAGATCGAAGAGCTCGGGCATCGGTTCCGCGAGATGCAATCGGGTCTGAAGCGTCTTCAACAGCTGGCGCTTCAGGACCGCGAGCTCGAGATCGCGGCAAGCGTTCAACGGAACCTCTTGCAGCGAACTCTTCCGCAAACTGCCGAAGTTCGCTTGCGGCCGTTGCAGCGACAAGCGAATCTCGTTGGGGGCGACTGGTACGACGTCGATCTCGAGGGCCAGATCCTTACGGTTGTCGTGGGCGACTCGTCCGGTAAGGGGATCGCGGCTGCGTTGATGGCAACCGTCGCCTTGTCGGCTCTGCGAGCCGAGAGGGGTATGGGGGCCGGGCCGACCAAAGTCATCGAGCGGGCGAACCGAGCGCTCCTTGATGCCACGGACGCCGATTCGTTTACGACGGCGATCTACGTCACGCTCGATCTGACGAACGGCGAGGCGAGATGGCTCAACATGGGTCACCCGGCCCCATTCCTTCTCAGGGTTGCGGCGAGCCCGTCCGACCCGGCCGGCGGTTTCTTCCTCGAAGGGCCACGGAATCGCGCCCTCGGGTGGTTCGACGAGCCAGGCCAGGCCCCCGCGATCACACGTCTGGAGCCCGGAGATCGGTTGATCCTCTATACCGACGGGTTCCTCGAGGCGAAGTCACCCGATGGAGAGGTCTTCGGTGAGCACCGCTTCGCGGATTCCGCCCTCCGCCTCGCCGCACAGGGGACGGAAGATCTGCCCGGCGAGCTGGTGAGAGCGGTCGAGACATTCGCAGCCGGTAAGCTCGATGACGACCTCACGATGCTCGTGATCGAGTTCCTCGGGACGAGCCGGAAAAGCGTCCAGACGACGCCAGGAGACGAGCGGTGGCACAGCAGAAAATAGATATCGACGTGCAAGACGCGGGCGGGTACACCGTGCTCCGTCCGACTGGCGACCTCGACGTCTACACAGTGGGATCGCTGCGCGATGCGCTCGGCAGGATGGTCGACGACGACTCCCCCAAGGTAGTCGTCGACCTCGATCAGGTGCCGTTCATGGACTCTTCAGGGTTGGGCGCCCTGATGGGTGGCGTTCGGCGTCTCCGCGAGTCGGGCGGCGACCTTGCGATCGCATGCACGCGCGAGCAGCACTTGAAGTTGTTCACGATCACGGGTTTCGGCGAAGGGGTATCGATCGCCCCGACCGTCGAGGAAGCGGCTAAGGGCTTCCGGAGCTAACTACTTTCTCGTTCCCTTCGGGTCGTTCGCTTCGGCCCCATGATGCCTGCGTAGGCGATGCCGCCGGCGGCTCCGATCGCGACGCAGATCGCCCCAGCGGCCACGTAATAGCCAACCGGCAGATCGAACAGCCGCTTCTCACGCCGGGGCTTCGCCGCGTTCTCGGCCCGAGCAGACGCGCCGGCAGCGATGGACAGCAAAAAGAGAACGGCGGCGCAGATGCAGAGCGCGCGTCTCATTCCTCGCCATCGTCGTCACGCGCGCGCGCGCGAAGCACGGTTCCGACGACGAGCATCGTTAGCACGGAGACGAAAGCCGAACTCACCGAAACCAGGATAAGTTGGGACGACGTCATGAACTCTCCTTGCCTGCGCCGCGCACGGGGATCCCGATTCCGCATTCGATACTCCCATATGCGCGCGAAGCACTGATGACATATCAGGACCAGTTGCGGTCGGTCGCCTTCGATCTGGCGCGGTTCTCTGCGTTCAGCGCCCATGCGCTGCTGTTCGGCTTGGTCACCATAGTCCTGCTCGTCCTGAGGCCCTCGTTCGTGGAGGCCTCGTCCGACGAATGGGCGCGTGGCCGGCAACGCGTCGCTCGTCGGCTCGAAGGGATCGTGACGACGGCTCTGTGTGCGTCGCTCATCGCGACGGTCGTTGCGTTCCTCTTGCAGGTCACTTTGATCTCGTCGCTCGAGCGTTTGCCGGTCGGTTCGAACGCGTTCTCGGAGGTCCTACAGACGTCGTTCGGTCAGTGGTACGCGGCCCGGATCCCCGTGCTGATAGCTCTGTTCGTGATCCTCTTCGGACGCATACGCGTGCTGGCTATGGCCGACGCCGACGACTCCCCGCGTCCACAGCCGTGGTGGTGGGCGACGTGGGCCGCTCTCGGTTTCGTGTTGTTGGCGACGACCACTTTTTCGGGCCACGCATCGACCGCGTCCCCCAAGGTCCTGGCCGTCACTAACGACCTGGTGCACTTGGCTGCAGGTTCGATCTGGTTCGCCGGCGTCATCGTTCTTGCGGTGATCCTTCCGGATGCGTGGGTGGGTAAGCCGAGCGCCGAGCGTGCTCGCCTCCTCGGCCCCGCAGTCCTGAGGTTCTCGCACGTGGCGTTGATCGCGATCTCAGTCGTTGCAGTCACCGGGACGATCAATTCCTTGCTGCAAGTAGCTCACCCCGGCGACCTTCTGCACGCTGCTTATGGGCTAACGCTTTTGATCAAGATCGGCCTGTTCCTCGTGATCCTCTTGATGGGAGCGATCAACCATTTCTATCTCCGGGGGAGGTTGCGGAGTGCGAACGAAGGTGAACCGGGTCGCGCTCAGCGGTTGTTCCGGCGCACCATCGCGATCGAGTTGCTCGTCGCGTTGGCGATCATGGTCGCGAGTGGTGTCCTAACGGGTCAGGCTCGGACGAGACAGATCAATTCGACCCAGACCGAGCAGACCCCCGCGCAGAACCAGTCGCGTTAGCCGTCGAAACGCAGGACGATTCCGCCGAGACCACCGAGGGCACCGGCGAGCCCGAGCGCGATCAGGGCCATCGTCCCGCTCGGTCGAAGCTCGAAAGCAGAGAGTGCGCCGCTGGCCGACGGAGGAGGCTCTTTGTTCCCGTCCGTCATGTGCATCCCGTGCATGCCGTGACCGTGCAGAGCTTTCATCCCGTGCATCCCGTGGCGGGACGAAGCATCATTCGACATATCCATGGCGTGCATGTCTCCCGAGACGCCGGAACCGTTCATGCCCATGGACATGCCGCTGCCGTGGTGCGAGTCCGAGCCCATCGAGCCCATGTCGCCACCCATCCCGTCGCCACCCATGTGGCCACCGCCGTGCATGCTCGAGCCACCACCCATGTGCGTCATCATTCCGCAGCTCATGCCGTCGGTTGCGGTGAAAGTGAACCCGTTGATCGTGCGCCCCGTCAGACCTTGGAGCCCTACGGCTGTGTACAGGACGATGTACTTACCGGAAGGCGCCATAGGCTCTTCGATCGAGATCGAGATCTGGTTGGCGGTGATCTGCGCCCGTCCCGCATCGACGCGGTCGCCGCAATGATCGAGGACCTTGAGCGTCGAAGACGCGTCGAGCGGCTGATTAAAGGTCACCGTTACTCGCGAGGCGCTCGACACGGTCGCCCCGGCCTGCGGATCGGAGGTTATGTACATCGGCGCCTGAGGGGTCTTGTGCATGTGGTCGTGCGCAAGAGCGGGGCGCATCCCGAGGCAGGCGGTGATGCCCGGGATCCCGATGGCGAGCGCGAGCAGTGCAGCCCGTCGGCGGGCAGCTCGGCGTGGACGCTCGAGGGCGCTCATACCTGGAAGGTTCGCCACCCCTTGTCGGCCTCCTGCGCCCCCGTCGGGGGGCGATTTAAGTGTTTCCCCAGGCTGTTCGCACAGCTGCCAGAGGTTCTACGACGATCGGCCGACCGCGGCTCTAGTACGCACTAGGTCGGAACCACCCGATAAGGCCATGGGACTAGTGGCCCACCCGCGGCGCGAAAAACCCCTCTGTCGGGCTATCGGATTCCACGCGGCAACAACCTATCGTCGAGCGGTGCAGAGGTTTCTGGAGGTCGAGCAAGCCGCCGTCGCCCCAGCCCCGGTCGACCAGGACTGGCGGGCGATGGGGCTGTGTGCTGGGGGTGATCCCGATCTGTGGTTCTCGGTCGGAGCCTTCGAGCACAAGCAGGCGAAGATGATCTGCAGGCGCTGTCCCGTAAAACGGCAATGCCTCACGTACGCGATGGAAGCCCCCGTCGATCACGGGATCTGGGGCGGGATGACCGAAAGGGAACGCAGGCGCCACCGGCGCACGGCTCCCGGTGGTGATTGGCGAGCGGTCGTCTCCTAGTACGGCGACCGTCACCCTTGGAGCGACAGCTCCAGGATCACGCACTGCTCGCGCCACCGGCGGGCGGTGTCTTCGGGAAGGCCCGGGATATTCAGTCGCTTCTCGGCAACCTTCTCCGCGATCGGCTCCCACGACGGGTCGAGCGGTTCGAGCACGCGGA
>JALZGD010000067.1:0-5521 GCA_030861205.1 Actinomycetota bacterium | reverse complement strand
CGTTCTTGCCTTTCCATCTGAAGATCACGTCGACGTTCTTGAGCTCGGTCGCGCCGGGGATCGTTTGCTGGCGCTCGCCCGACAAGACGTATACGGCGCCGGCCTTCTGGTCGTAGACGTACCAGACGGGCATCGTCTGCTCGACGCCGTTGTCGTCGTGCCACCTGAGCCAGACGATCGTCGACTTCTTCAACGACTCTTGCACTATCGGGCTCTGTAACGAGCCGCCCACGGGCTCGACCTCTGCCCACTCGAGCGCGTCGTCGACGTCGTATGCAACGTCGTCCCATGTCAGATCCGTTGGTGTCAGGACGTACCACGTAGAAAGATCGAAGAAGCCCTTGATCGCCTCTTGGGGGGTGGCGTATTCAGCGTAGTAGGCAAGTTGTATGTCGCCGTCGGGCCGCTCTTGGAAGCAAAATACCCAGTTCCTGAACTCCGGCGACAAGTAGCACTCGGCCCAGTGAACCTTGGGCTCGGCGACCTCGAGGTGAAGCCCGATCGAACGGCCCGGGATGTTCGCTTCGAATGGCGTCCAGTAGGCCTGGATGACTCGGCGGACCGAATCTTCCTCGGTGACCCTCAGCGTGCCCTTGGCCGTTCCAGCTTCCCCTCGCTTGACGCCATGGCGCGCCAGCGTCTGCGCCACACGATTGAGGATCGGTTGGAACGGTGTCCGCTCCGCCGTCTGCGGTAGCACTACGAGAACGGTGACGCCTCGAAGGCGCTCCGCAACATGAAGAACGCGGCCGGAGCGAACGTCGCAGCCACCAGGAGGAATTCGACGTACGCAAAGGCTCGTTGCTTCAGCGCCAGATTCGGCCAGAAGTCAAAAAGGATGATGCGCAACCCGTTGTAGGCATGGAAGACGACAGCTCCGACCAACGCGACTTCGATCGGCTTGAACCACCACTGCTTGTACAGAGAGATCGTTTCGTTGTACAGGTGCGGGCCGAAGCCGATCGAGAAGGTGTCCACGATGTGCCCGAACAGGAAAGCAATGACGAGGATGCCAGTGATCCGGTGCGCGGCCCACGTCCACTGACCGACGCCACCTTTGTAAGCCGGCCCCTTCTTCGACGCCCGGAGACGGAACAGATCGATCAGTATCCACAACACGACCAGGCCCGAGCCGATCGTGAGTACGCCGACGAGTGCTTCGATGCCACGCGCTGCGACGATCATCGTGCCTGCAATCCTACCGGCGTCATCCGACCTCGATCGAGCACGAGCGCTTGTTCACGTGGACCGTGGCGGAGACGGCCTCCCCTTTCTTGACGATGACCGTCACAGAGCAGTCATTCTTCGGGTTGGGTTTCACTTTGTCGCAGCCGCTGGGAGGGCAAGCGGAGTCGGCGACTTTGATCGTGTAGGCGCCGGGATCTATCTCGCCCGTCTGCAGTGGTGACGGCGGCGAGGCAGGATCTTCCGGGGACGACAGCGTCTCTTCGAGGACGGTCTCGCCCTTGTGGGTGATCGAAACCTTGGAAACGGTCGCGGGAGCTCCCGAAGCGAGAGCTTGCGTCACGGAGATGCTGGTGATCGAGGGCGTCGTGTTCGACCCCGGCGTGGTCGTGTCCCCGGGTATGCGACACGCCGGCATCGAAACGAGCAGTGCTGCTGCCAGCGTCGCAATGCCTTTCCCGACCATCGGGCACATCCTATGAGGCGTCAGGCGGCGAACAGCTGCTGGGCGATCTCGGCCAGGCCGGCGAAATCGACGGCCTCTTTCTCGAGGTAGGGAACCCGGACCCACCGGTGACGCGGGATCTTCCGTGCCAGCGATGCGAGGTTCTCCTCTTCTAGATGAACCACGCGCATGAATGATTCTTCGTTGTCGAGCAACTTAGCGAGCAGGCGCGCATCGTCTCCGCCCTTCTCGAGACGAGCGAGCTGTCGTGGCTTGGCGTCGATCCCATCGCCGATCTTCGGATGCACTCGATTGACGACGAGCGCTCCGAACGGGAGACCCGAGTCGTTCAGCCGCGACGCAAAGAAAGTTGCTTCCTTAACCGCGTCCTCAGCCGGGGATGTCACCACCACGAAAGAGGTTGCGTCCGACTGCAACAGCGTGGCGACATCGTGCGCGCGTTGTTTCATCCCCTCGTACATACCTTCGAGGTTCGCGAAGAACTCGGCGGTGTCTTCCAGGACCTCGCTTCCCACGATGCGCTTCACGATGCGGAGGAACGTCGTTGCGGCAACGTTTGCGACGCGCATGAGCCCTCCGCCGGCCTTCATGTAGGGCAAGAGGAACCAACGCAGCACGCGGCTGTCGAAGAAGTCGGTCATCCTGCGAGGTGCATCGAGGAAGTCGAGCGCGTTTCGCGTCGGCGGGGTGTCGATGACCAGTAAGTCGTAGCCGCCTTCGGCGTGCAATTCATAGAGCTTCTCGAGAGCCATGTACTCCTGCGTGCCCGAAAGGGTGCTCGAGATGTTCTTGGCGAACCGATTGTTGATGATCTTCTCGGCGCGCTCCGGTGTCGGCGCGTATCGCGTGATCACTTTCTCCCACGTCGATTTCGTGTCGAGCATCATGGCGTGCAACTCGCCTTTGGCCTGCAGCCCCGCCGCCGTGAATTTCCTCTTGTTCACCTTCGTGGGCTCGTCGGTCAGCTCTTTTAAGCCCAGTGACGATGCGAGCCGGCGAGCCGGGTCGATCGTCAACACCGCCGCCCTTTTGCCGTCCGACGCCGCTTGCAGCGCGATCGATGCGGCCGTCGTCGTCTTTCCGACGCCGCCTGCCCCCGCGCAGACGACCACCTCTTTCGTCCGGATGATCTCTTGGATCGCGTTCATGCTCCGACCTCGTCCTCGATCACGTCTGCGAGATTCTCGATGTCCGGTAGCGCGAGGCCGGCCGAGAAGAGGAACGGCAACTCGATGACCTGCTCGTCGACTCCCTTGCGGAGCATCTTCAAGTGCTCTCCCTGGATCGTGCGACGCGCTTCGAGGAACCGTGCGTACGCGAGGAGCGCGTTCAGATCCTCTTCGTCCAACTCGAGGCCGACAGTCTTCGCCTCGACCGTGAGCTGGTTCGTACGGCCGGTCGCGGTGATCTCTTGCAGCAGCCCTCGATCGCGATCGTCGAACAGATCGCTGTACACGGCGTTCGCGAACACCGAGCCCATCGACATCCCCAACCGATCCGTGAGCGCCTCTGCCGTCTCGAGCGTTTCGGAAACCGGCATCTCCTCGGGAAGGGTGACGAGGTGCACGCGAGTGCGAGCGGGGTCCTGCAGCATCTGCACCAGCCAGTCGGACTGCCGCCGCACGGGGCCGACGGACACCATGTCCGCCAACCCATGAGGTGCTTGCAGGAACGTCAGCATGTGCCCTGCAGCGGGAGCGTCGACGATGATCGTGTCGAAGGAATGGCTGGTTCCGCCTTTAGACGGACCCTGTTCGAGATACCAGATCTTCCCCAGCACGAGGATGTCTTTCAGGCCGGGGGCCGCGGTCGTGATGTAGTCGACGAAGTGCGTGCTCGTGAAGGCCTTCGCGATGCGCTTCATGTTGTACTGCACGCGCAGGTACTCGGCGAGCGCATCTTCGGGCACGATCGACATGCCCCATACGCCGGGCGAGAGCTCGGCAGGCTCGTAGCCCGGGACCTCGGCTCCGAAGAGCTTCGCGAGCGTTCCCTTCCGGTCGACCTCCGCCAGGCACACGTTGCGGCCGGAGCGCGCCGCCACGAGTGCCAGCGCGGCGGCGACCGTGGTCTTTCCGACGCCGCCCTTGCCCGAGACGATCAGGATCTGGGGGGCCAGGAACTCTTCTAGATCCATCGAGCCGTTCTACACCGGAGTCTCGTGAGCTGGGAGCAGCGGACTAGGGCGCGCCGTCTGCGACGATGGGCACATGAGGAGAACTCTTGCGGCCCTGGTAGTGGCGTGTACCGCCGCGGCGATCGTGGCGACGCTCGCCGAGAGCGCGCAAGCTCAGTCGTGCCCTCCGAACGCGACCTGCGACAGCGGCCGACACACGATCGATCTCGTCCAGGTATCGGGGATCATCGATCCGCCCACGGCGGGCTACCTGAAGGTCCGGATCGCGTCGGCGCAGAACGACGGGTCCGAAGCCCTCATCTTGCAGCTCGACACGCCGGGCGGGCTCGACACTTCCATGCGCGAGATCGTGTCCGAGATCGTCGATTCGCAAGTTCCCGTCATCGCGTGGGTTGCACCGCGGGGAGCGCGTGCCGTGTCGGCGGGGACGTTCATCGCCTACGCAGCGAATCTCCTGTACATGGCCGACACGACGGAGATCGGAGCCGCGTCGCCCGTCGACTTGGGCGGAGGCGAATTGCCGCCTACGGAGAAGCGCAAGGTCACCGAGGATGCAGCGACCTTCCTGCGCAGCCTCGCGGAGAAGCGTGGACGGGACGTGACGTTTGCCGAACAAGCAGTCACCGAGGCGAGGTCGATCTCGGCCCCCGAAGCCGAACGCCTCGGAGTGAGCGACGGGACCGCCACGTCGCTACGGGATGTTCTTCAGGCCATAGACGGGAAATCGATCGAGGTCGCCGACGGCACTTCGGTGACGATCGAATCCTGGGACGTCGATTCGGGGCAACCCACTGCAACGATCCGCTTCGGTGCGATGAACCCGTGGCAGAGGCTGCTTCACGCGGTGACGTCACCTGAGATCGCGTTCTTCTTGGTGCTCATCGGCGCGTTCGGGTTGATCTTCGAGATCTACAACCCCGGCATCGGTCTCGCGGGCATCTTGGGGGCAGGTGCTCTCGGTCTCGCGTTCTATTCGCTCAACACGCTTCCCACCGACTGGATCGGGGTTCTGATCGTGATTGCCGCCGTGATCCTTTTCCTCATCGATATGCACCGTGGGGGTCTAGGGGCATGGACGCTCGGCGGTGTCGTCGCCCTTGTCGCGGGCGGCCTGCTGATGTTCTCGGGAGCGCCTCCTTCGCTGAGCCTGTCGCCGGTCGCGATAGGTGTGGCGGTCGTCCTGACGTTCGTCTTCTTCATCTCGGTGATGACGGCAGCGCTGAGGGTGCGGCTGCGACGCCCGATCACGGGGGAGGAGGGGATCGGCGGCGAGGTCGGCGAAGCCAAGACGGACATCGCACCCGAAGGCACGGTGCTGACGAAAGGAACGTTGTGGCGCGCTCGCACGATGGAGACCGGGATCGCGGCGGGCTCCAAGGTCCAGGTGAAAGCTGCCGAGGGACTTGTTCTTCTGGTCGAGCCGCTACACGATTCACACGACTGATCGCGTTTCTTCAGAAGGTTAGGAGCCGACAATGGGCATAGGCGTTGCGGTAGGGATCATCGTCGTATTCGGCTTCATCTTGGCCGCGGCGTCGGTGCGGATCGTTCAGGAATACGAACGCGGTGTCATCTTCAGGCTGGGCCGGGTCATCGAAGGAGCCAAAGGACCTGGCTTGTTCTTCATAATCCCGATGATCGACCGAATGGTGAAGGTCAACCTTCAGATCATCACTCTCGATGTTCCGCCTCAAGACGTCATCACGAAGGACAACGTCACCGTGCGGGTGCAT
>JALZGD010000066.1:9599-10183 GCA_030861205.1 Actinomycetota bacterium | reverse complement strand
TTCAGAAGCGGAGTTCGTATGAGCCTCCTGATAGCCGCGGCGATCACGCTACTAGCCGCAGGACTCAGCCGGATGATTCGCCCCGCTTTAGCAGCCGATTCGCAAGGCCCCGTGCTATCTGATGTGGTCGCGGCCTGAACCAAGAACATGTAGGTAACTGCCAAGAAGGACTAGAGAAAGGTGATGCAACATGCTTGCAACGTTGATGTATGGCGCCGGAGACGTTCGGGTCGAATCGGTTTCTGACCCCACCTTGAAGGAGCCGAGCGACGCGATCTTACGCGTCACGCACGCGTGTATTTGCGGTAGCGATCTGTGGCCTTATCGCTCGATGGACCCGAGTGAGCTCGGCCGACACATGGGTCACGAAGCAATCGGCGTGGTCGAGGAGATCGGCAACGACGTCCGCAACATCAAAGTCGGAGACGTCGTCGTTATGCCGTTCGCCTTCTCGGACGGAACTTGCACGTTCTGTCACGAGGGGCTGCACACGGCGTGTGCGACCGGGGGATTCTTCGGGAGCGAAGAGGTCGAAGGCGCCCAGGCCGAGGCCGTTCGGGTCCCGCTGGCCGACGGGACGTTGT
>JALZGD010000066.1:8245-9589 GCA_030861205.1 Actinomycetota bacterium | reverse complement strand
TTGCCGGTGTCCCAAGACGATGTGCTGATGCCCTCCCTTCTCACCCTGTCCGATGTCCTGGGGACCGGTCATCATGCGGCCGTCGTAGCAGGTGTTACCACCGGCAAACGGGTGGCCGTCGTGGGTGACGGAGCGGTGGGACTGTGTGGAGTGATCGCAGCGAAAAGGCTCGGAGCCGACCAGATCGTCATCATGGGTAGTCACCAGCAGCGAACGTCGCTCGCAGGGACGCTTGGCGCCACCGATGTGGTCGGCGAGCGTGGCGCGGAAGCCGTCGAGCGGATCCACGAGCTAACCGACGGCTACGGCGTCGACTGCGTGCTCGAGTGTGTCGGAACGTCGCAGTCCACCCAGACCGCGATCGAGATCGCACGACCCGGTGGCGCCATCGGACGCGTAGGGGTTCCGCAGGACGAGCACATGGCTGGCTCGCAGACCGCCTTCTACAAGAACGTCACCGTGGGTGGTGGACCGGCGCCGGTACGGGCATACATCGCTGAGCTCCTACCCGACATCCTCGAGGGACGGATCGAGCCCGGGCTTGTGTTCGATCGCACCATCAAGCTCGAAGAAGCACCAGACGGATACCGCGCCATGAACGACCGCGAGGCCCTCAAGGTACTTATCCAGCTCTGAATGACATCGAAGTAAAGGAGAACGAGATGCAGATCACAAGGAACTCGCTCGAGACCACACCGGGACCCAGCGATTGGTTCACGGGTTCGGTCTTCATTGACGCGATCGCCGCACCGTCCGGGCCCTCGCGGGTCGGAGCCGCGAGCGTTCACTTCACACCGGGCGCGCGCACGGCGTGGCACACGCATCCATTCGGTCAAACGATCTACGTCACCGAAGGGGTCGGTCTTTGTCAGCGGCGCGGCGGCGCGATCGAGATCATTCGACCTGGGGACCACGTTTACTTCGAACCAGACGAGGAGCACTGGCACGGAGCCTCGGCGACTCGATTCATGACGCACATCGCGATCCAGGAAGCTGACGACTCCGGGTCCCCGGTGGTGTGGGGCGCACACGTATCCGACGAGGAATATGTGGAGGCTCCCTCCATAGAAGCCCGACGCTAAAAGGGAAGGCACTCCTCCGTCGTCTCCCGCCGACTGAGGTCGCAGCGCAGCGAAGCGAGAACGACCGAGCGTCGGTTCGGTTCCGCAGCGTGCGGTTGCGTGGAGGAGTTAGCGGACTACGGCTGCGCAGCAGGAACGGCTGAACTCGGCGCAGCAGCGCCCAGAGAGGTTGAACCAGGTACGTTGTCGGAGATGACAGGCCGAGGGATGTTCCGCGCCGATGCACCGGAAGGGCAGAGGTGGGCCGCGGCTTTGCAGCTCC
>JALZGD010000066.1:6680-8235 GCA_030861205.1 Actinomycetota bacterium | reverse complement strand
ACTGAAAGCAAGAGGATCGTTACGCGCGATGTCGTTATTGACCGTACCGATCCTGAGGATTGCGTCATCGAAGTAAGCACGGCAGCCTTTCGACACACGAAGGAGCAAGCGGAAGTCGATTTCGCCCAGGCTCAGTCGCACATAGAAGATCTGCGTCAAACTTCTGCTGAGTTCAACGCCCTCTTGGAATCCCGCACGGTGCGGTATCTATACGTCTTTGACGACGACAACACCCGCGTCGCGATAGGCGAGTTCAACAAGGATGGGACATTCGATCCGAAGGTCCGTTGATTCTGCCGACGGAGGTCGCAGCGCAGCGAAGCGAAACGACCGAGCGTCGGTTCTCACGCGCCCTGCGGGTTGACGAAGGCGCGACGGACCTAGTGGGCGAAGTCGATACGGGGGCAGCGGGATCTCTATCTTCCCGTCGAGGTCCGCTACCGGATCGAAGCTGAGCGCGGCCGTCCCGCTATCACGGCGCTTCACCAGGCGATACGAACGAACCTCGTTGACGCGATGCCTCTCTTGAGAGCGCGACTCGAGTTCTCGGCAACCGATCGCCATGTTGTGGAGCGGAAGACCCGTCGTTGATCACCGTGTTTCCCCAGCTACCCTCTACACATGAATCAGCTCAGGGCGAGTAACCGAACCCGATAGAGTCACGTTGGCCGTCGGCGCGCAGTAGAGGAGGCGTCCTGGTGTCCCCTTTGGAGTGGGTTTTCGTTTTTTTCCTTGTTCCCGTCTCGGTGGGGGGTCTCTATCTTGTCGTTAAAGGGTTGACCTTCGTTGGGCGGCGGATAACGGCCGGCGAAACTGAACTCGATACGAGGATCTTCAAAGTCCCGATCAAACTGAAGACGCAGGGGGCGATCTTCCTAATCGTCATTGGCGCTGTAATGGTCGCTGGACCGGGTTTGGTAATTTCTAAACAGGTCACGCAACAACGTGAAACCGAAGACAAACCTAGCAGCGCTCGGCTCTCCCAACTTCAGCTCAAGCCCGGAGCTTCTGCGCGCACAGCTCAAGTAGGAGGCGTCGCGCCACGCACGGTCGGCGTGGTCGTCCATTTCGATTACAAGCTCAACAACGTGGAGCCCAACGGACTCGACATCGCGTGGACTGTCCAGCGGGCCGGGTCGCGGCGTATCGTTCCGGTTGATCCTCCCACAGGCAAACTCCTGGGGTCGCTGGAAAGCGAGCATCGCAACTTCTCTGGTAGCGCCTCTGTGTGGGTACGCATGCCTCGAGCCAACGCTGAGTACTTCATCACGCTTCTACTGAAGAACAACGAGGAGACTCTCGACACGGCCGAGACAGTCCCCTTCGTGTGTGGTCAACGAGGAAGGTGTGGCGTCAAGATCTAGAGACGTGGCTATCGCAGTCTCACCACATTCCTTTGCCGTCCCGCACATGCAACTGGTGAGGGGCTCCCCTCACCAGTTACGACCAGCATCTGTCTCCGAGTGAGTGCTGTGGTCGTTCAGGCCATGCTTGACGAAAGTAAGACGCGGAACCCCGCCGACTCCGGGTTCTCCGAGGAACGGTCGTTCAACAC
>JALZGD010000066.1:4337-6670 GCA_030861205.1 Actinomycetota bacterium | reverse complement strand
ATCGAAGCCAGCTTCGTCTTGGACGCCGGCGCTGGCAACCAACGAGCACGCCATTCCCGCGAAGCCGCCATTACATGTCAGAATCTCGCACCGCGGACATCCCCGCTGAGGGAACCCCGACGCCGCGCTCCTAGCTGAGAGCTAAATCGTCCTTAACAATCCTTTTGCCGCCCTTATTTGCCCTCAGACGGGCCAGCAACCGCTCCGATGAATACCGGGACCCTCAAAAAAGCCCCCGTTCTGAGAGGCTTAGAACGCATATTTGCAGGTCAGCGCCCTGGACCGTGCAAGACTTAACAGTCCCCGACGAAGCGCCCGCCCGTGAGGAGACCCGCTGGGATCGTCAGGGCTGGGCTTTAACTGGACAGGCAGCTACTAGATGGTGGGCGATGGTGACGACCTCGTCTCGGTCCCGCCTCTTCGGACGATTACGTCTGTGACCGGATTCTCGCGACACGATCGACGCATGTCCTTCGGCGATGTCGTAGTCCACTCGGCGCCACTGAAAACGACCATCGGATCGACTAACGGTGACGCTGGCGAGCTCCGGCGAGCCATCCCCGTCGACGTCCTCGCAGCCGAACGCCGCGCCGGCAGGGTGGTGGCTCGACAGGATGCCTGGGTCCAATCCCTCGACGACGATGATCGGTGCGCCATCCGATCGCCGCACCCGCACGATGGAACCGCCGACGAATTCGGCAATGGAGTCGATGCTCGCTCCGATGGAGGTTCCCCCGAAGAACACCTCGTCCTTGCCGTCCTGATCGACGTCGATGATCTGCAGAACCTCCCCCTGTCCCTCGCTGGGGATCGAGTCCGAAATTCCCGACCCGGTGCATACCCCCAAAACCGCGTGATCGTCCATGAAGTCGAGATAGACCGCGTCGGTGATGCCGTCTCCGTCCACGTCGGCTGGCACGGGGTGGTGGTCGGCACATCCGGGAGGAGCCGATCCAGAGGGAGTGGGCGTCGCTGAAGCTGAGCTGTTCGCTAGCGACTGGTTTCGGTGCGGCGATTCGCTCCCTCGACCTGTCCCGAGCTGGATCACTGCTGCCACGAGGGCAACCAAAGCCAGACCGCCGGCGACTACAGCCCATCGATAAGTGGGCTTTAAACCAGCCACCTGAACCATGGCCATCCCTTCAGGCATCCCTAAACATGCTTCTTAACTACAGATGCCACGTCGAGTCGTAGTATCACAGAGTTTTGCAGTTGGCTCTTTCCAGTCGAGACCGTTTCGGGAATTGTTGGGGAACGTCCGGTTAGCGCGAATCTCCCTGCCGTACGACGTGTCGTCCTTGACCCAATCTCTGATCTCCTTGCCACTGTCGGCCCAGCTGTACATCGAAAACGTCAAGGGCGAAATCGAAGTCCCACCGGTTTTCGGATCCTTTTTCCAGTAGCTTGTGTCTCCCTGAGCATTAGTAATATCCAGGTACCAGCAATTAAACGATGTGCTTGCGTCCCCCCCGAACCTGCATGTGTTCGACTGCATACCCCCCCAGCCGCCGACACTGTCGTTTCTGTTGAGACTGTCGCAGATCGAGTCGCTGCCGCCGCAGTAGACCTCGTTGTAGACACTCTCGCAGGCCCCGCTGTTACAAGCGTTCCACAGACCCCACGCGTAAGCGCGCTTCTCTGCGTTGGTCCCGCTGACGCTGCAGTATCGACTTGCCATCGTTGTCGCCGCTTTATGGGCGGAGGTCTGCACAGCGACCCGCTGGTTGGCCGTCATTTGTGAACCGAGTCCAACATCGTCCTCTTGCCACATGCCGACGCCGGGATGCCAATAAGCGCGCTCCTCTGTCGCCGTGGTGTTGAACGAATAGAGGTCTTGATCGATGTCGCCTCGACTCATCGCCATCGGCGAAGGCGTGCCGGTAGAACCGGTGCCGGTCTCGCCGTAGGTCGGCGCAATCATGATTGCCGCCAGCATGTTCATGGTTAGGTTTCCGCACTTCGCGGCGTCCGCTTCTTGCTTCACGGTTGCCAGAGGATTCGTTCCGAACCCTCTGGCCGATGCGTGCGGCGCGCAGATTCCCACGATGACGACCGCTGCGGCCATGGCGCGACCCGCCCCAAGTCTCCTACGCATTGCTAATCCCCCTCTTGAATCGTCTTTACGAAATACGTGACGAGCCGTCACGGCCCCGCTGCCCACAGCATCGGAGTGAAGCCGCCAAGCAGTGGCCCGATCGACGGATCGTCCACGGTAAGAAAGAATGGCGCCGTCGCCCGTGGCAGCAGTAGGTCGGGGAAGGATGCAGCCCGGCCAGCGTTGAATGGAACAACCGCGGTTTGGGCGCTCGTTACCCACCGAACGCGACCTGCAC
>JALZGD010000066.1:3972-4309 GCA_030861205.1 Actinomycetota bacterium | reverse complement strand
ATGCAGCGACGACGGTGGGATTCCTGACTGTACCGCTCAGATTGTCGACATCGCCAGCGAAAACGAATGGATAGGGCGGGCCGCTGTCCGGATCGCTGTAGACCAAATCGAACGGCTTCCTGTCGCCGTACGGCAACGACCAGTCCTGCAGGATGCGAAAGTCGCGGTGCACACCTGGCCCAGCAGGAAGGGGCTCAGTGGACCATTGAACCCGGGCCACGTTGGTGGTTGCAATGGACGAAGTCAGGGAAAAAGGACCAGGTTCGCCCGATCGCAACGGATCGACCGCGCTGGTACCCCGAACAGTGCCCAAGAGGTTGCCGGTGCCGTCGTAGAG
>JALZGD010000066.1:297-3828 GCA_030861205.1 Actinomycetota bacterium | reverse complement strand
CCCAGGCTCCGGCGTCTGACGCGGGCGGGGACTCGCCGGGCACTTCCCCAGGCCCGCAATAGGATTTCCATTGGGCGTCGGGTTGGTCAGATACGGGCATGAGCTGGCAATCGTTGGCATCGAAGAAGTCCGGCTCCAAGACGTGCGGAGGAGGCAGACTCGGCTTTGACACCGGCTGCGGACTTGTGGCGCTTATAGCTCCCGTCAGCGGCCAGATCACCGCGCCCACAAGCACAGCAACGGCGGCGGCCGCATAGCGTTTGTTAAATATCAAATTCGCCTCCCACGTAGCGGCCGGCGCGTGCAGGGCGACGGCCGATTTAGCGACACTCTGTCCTTAACAGCTGGGTGCTATTAGTTCACCGGGTGTTAAGGCACTCCATCCGTAAGTTACGAAGTCGAGCAAGAGAGTCTTTTGGAGTTTGTCTATCGGGGCACGGTCCCCGACACCTTTGACTCTGCGGTTATCACACCGACTCTTGATCTTTCCCGCGAAGACGGTCTGCGGCTCGAAGACCACAGACAGAGAAGGTCCTTCTGAGGCAGCTCTTCAGGCGCGGGGCCTAACGTGGAATCTCACTAACGCCAGCCGGAGCGGTGAGCGACCAGGGCGTAGGACGTGGCGGTTGGGAAACGGTCATACGATCGTCTCCATGCATAGACGGGGGGATTTTCGTCTTCACTGTCGTCATGATCCTCGGTGCATTGCACCGACGGCGGACGACCAGCACGGTGCTCCGAACTTGTACTTTTACGATGCAGTGACGCGTAAGGGCCTCCGTCTGGGAGTGTGCTTCTCGCGGACCGGCCTTCTCCCTAGGCATGACGGCGACGTGTGGGACCCATTACTCAGCGGTGGCCAGTTATAGACAAGGGCCCCGGGCCAGGAGGCTTCGCTGGTACAAATAGCCCATGCCCAAGAAGTCTTCGGTGATCGACGCCAAGACGAAGGCCGGGATCGGCAAGAACATAAAGCGATCTCGCGAACAGCTCGGTATAAGTCAAGCTGACCTCGCCGGCGATCGGTACATATCGGCATATGTGTCATTCATTGAAGCCGGGAAACGGTGGCCATCGCTCGATGCTCTTGTCTACTTCGCGTCACGGCTCGGGGTCCGCCTCGAGGATATCTATCCGTCCAAGAAATGCCGGTGCGGCGTGCTGATCTTGGAGAACGAAAAACGATGCTTCGCGTGCGAACTAGAACACAGTGCCAAACGGTGGCGAGTGGATCGTCTGAAGGAGCAGGGACCACACAGCCAACCTGTCTAGCGTGGCGTGGGGACGCTGATTCCACTGGCGGAGGCGCTGTCGCTAGCTGTCGGTGTGTGCGGCCTTAAATGATGTGAGATTTCTGACGATCGCGAATAACGGGTCGGCCGCCACGTCGCAATCAGTAGCTCTGCCAGATATCTCAGATGATCAGTCGGACCCTAACGGCAACCCCTTGCGCACGAATGTTGTGAGCTGGGCTGCACCGGATCAACAGAATATCTATGCGGTCACCGGCGATGGCCACGTATTCGTAATCGACGGAGCACTCGATCGGTTACGCCATCCGCTTCTCTAGCACTCCCTGGCGATACATGCGTTTCAGAGAACAAGGTTGCAATATAAGTCTGTCATCCCGTACGGGATGCGATTGCTCTCGACCGCGGCTGATTCAGATGCAGCAGTGATGCGGTTCACTCGCTCGAGACTCCACCTCGGGTTGCAGCATCATCTCACTCTTGTAACTGACGCGAGCCCCTGCTTGTAGGCGACTACCGCAGCCTTGAGATCTCCGGTTTCAAATAGATGATCGCCTAAAAGATTCGCCGTCTTAGCCATCTCTTCGTGATTCTCCGCATTGGCGTAAAGCTTGATCGCCTTCCGCCACATCGAAACGGCTGTCTTATGGTCGCCCAATAGGCGCGAACAGAGGCCGACCTCGCGGGCAGCTTCGGCAGCGCCGCTTACTGACGTCGTCCCGGCAAGCGATAGTGCTTGCTTAGCAATCGTTAGTGCTTGTCCCGGCTCTCCGCGTGTGCGCTTAAGGAAGGCCAATTCGCACATAGCTCGAACCTTGTCGGCCACACTGAGTTCTTTGGACAAAGAGTCGTCCAGGAGTTCCTCTGCAGCGTCGAGTTCACCCTCGTCAATCAACACGAGGGCGCGAGCCAGGTTCACCTTCGTCGATTCCGAAGACCAGCCGAGGTGACGATATGCCTCGTCGGCCAGCGCCAGAGATGCCAAAGCTTCGCGGGTCTGTTTGCGCATCATCATGAGCGTCGCCCGATTGACGTATAGACACGCTCTCGCTTCCGCGCTCTCAGTGGCTGGTGCCAATTTCCAGCCCTTCCTCGCGGCTGACTTCGCGCTCTCAGTCATTCCAGATTCGAAATAAAGCGGAATCAGCGCTGCATACGTTTGTAGTTCAGCAGAAGGGTCAGGAGGGTCTTCGCTTTTGAGATCAAGGAGATGGCTTTCGAGGAGGTGGATAGCCTCTCTGGCCTCGCCTAACTGGAAGAGGCAACGCGCCTGCCCAACGAGCGCGGCAGTGTGACGAGCCGGAAGGTCATCTTTAACCAACTCATAGGCACGTTCGTAGCCGGCAAGCGCGCCGGGAACATCTCCTGTCCGGTATTTCGCCAGAGCAAATCCGAGCTCTGCACGCTCAAGGGCGCGCTCATAACCGACCTCAGCAGCTTTTTTACGCGACTGTTTGAGGATCCTTAGCGCCGCGTCCACGGGCGCGCCACTATGAATCTCGCTGATAGCCCGCTCAATCTCAATCTCGAGGCGCAAGTCGTCGTCGGGATCGCGGCCGGACAGGAGCTGTTCCACGTCAACCCCGAGACGTGTGGCGATGTGGCTGAGCGCCTCGTGCGAGGGACTTCGCTTGCCTTGCTCGATGTACGAAATGTACGCAGGCGTGTAATTCGGGGCGGAGAGCTGTTCCTGAGAGAGCCCGCGGCGGCGACGCAACTCCCTGATGCGCTCGCCTACGTCGTCCTTTTTGACCGTCATGTGTCGAGCGTAACAATCATGTTAGTTTGACTATTCTGTAACCGTAGTCACAAACAAGTCGCGGGAGGTGGGCGTGATTATTAAGCGGGCGTTGATGGTCGCCGCCTTAGTGTTCTGCTTCGTTCCAGCGTTGGCGCCGCCAGTGTCGGCCCAGCCGTTGTGCATCGGTCCAATCTGGTGCGTCCGATAACCCGGCCTGCGTAATGCATGTCGAGTCAGTCGGAATCTTTTGTCTCGGGCTGTTCCTCGGGTACCTCGGCTGGTACTTCGTCGTCCGGCTCGGGGCCGGCCAGGTATCCGCCGACACCTTTGCCAGCGTCGTGGGTGTCTTCGTGGGTGGAGCGGTCCTCGCGCTTCTCAAAGAATTCCTGATCGTCAAGACCGATGTCTGGTGGTACCCGATTGGTCTCGTGTGCGGGTTTCTCGCCTACGTGATCGCCCGTTGGATCAACGCGAAGACGCCCGGGGGCGAGACGCCTCCACCGGCCGGCGGAGGCCCGATCTTTCCGACCGCCATGGGCT
>JALZGD010000066.1:0-287 GCA_030861205.1 Actinomycetota bacterium | reverse complement strand
ACACCACGCCAGGTCCACTCCCGACGACCCCAACCGAGCCCCGACCTCACGGTGGCGTGAGGCCGCGGGGGCTGCTGACCACGCCGTCAAGCCCCACGACCGGCGGTCGCTTCGGGCGGATGTTCCGCAATCTCCCGGTGTACTCACACCAACCCGAAACGCTGGTCGCGCTGGGCAAGTCGATGATCCAGCAAGTCGAGGATGGAAAGCTCGACAAACCTCTAGGCGAGGATGACGACGACGAGAACACCGCGACCCTGGAAGCCGGTCAGCTTCGGCTCCCCGCT
>JALZGD010000241.1 GCA_030861205.1 Actinomycetota bacterium | reverse complement strand
CTTTACCGCCCGACGACTCTTCGCCCTTGCCTAGCTTCAGGTGCTGACCTATCCCCATCGAGCGGGCGACGTCGGCTAGGGCCGAGGTGTTCACCACACTCGCACGCAGGCGCGCCATCTCACCCTCACTGAGCTCCGGGTAGTCGCGATATATGAGGTCGGTCACGACCACACCGAGGACGGCATCACCCAGGAACTCGAGACGCTCGTTCGTGCCTTGCGGTTCGTCCGATTCGAACGCGTACGAACGGTGCGTGAGTGCGAGCTCGTAGATCGGGCCGAGTTGCGCCGGGACCCCAAGGGCGTCAAGCCCCACCGCAGCGCTACTCGGTCTCGACGGCCTGGCGTCCTGCGTAGTAACCACAGTTAGGGCAGACACGGTGAGGCATCTTGGGCTGACGGCATTGGGGACACGCCGAGTAGGTCGGAGCGTCGACGCGCCAGTGGGCACGGCGCATCCGCATCTTTGATCTCGTCTTTCGTCGCTTGGGTACCGCCACCTTGGACTCCCTTCAGCTTGTGCCCGTGCCCAATCGCGTCTTGAGCTCGTCGAGCGCCGCCCATCGTGGGTCGAGGCCTTCGTCTTTGCACGAACAGGTACTTGAATTGAGATCGGTCCCGCAGCGGGCACAGATGCCACGGCACTCGGCCCGGCAAATCGGGTTCGTAGGCAGCGCCAGGATCAACGCATCCCGGATCATGGGTTCGAGATCGATCTGCTCGCCGGCGATCGGGTAGAAGTCATCGCGCGTCTCGGGTGACGGCGTGCCGGAGACGAAGAGCTCGCAGACGTCTACTTCGAGCCCGTCGGTGAACCGTCCCAGGCACCGCGCGCACGTCAGGGACACCTCGCCTTGAACGGGGCCGGTCGCGAGGATCCCTTCGACTACGGACTCGAGCCGGAGCTGAGCTCTGACGGGTGAATCGGTCAGCGCGGCGAGACCGAGCCCGCCCTCGATAGGGCGCGCGACGGAGACGTCCCGGTAGTGGCCGGGACGGTCGAGGATGTCGACGATGGAAACAATCAGGTCTTGCACGCGCGCGTCCTAATTCGAGGCCTCGTGAGAGCTGTAACGGCGGGCGACGAGAGCCGCGCGCCGGGCGAAAATGATAGCAGAACGGCCTATTTTCCCAGCTTGTGCCAGGTGTTTCGGAGAGAGCTAAAGGGCGTTGCTGCCCAACTCTGCGGCCGCGTCGAATGGACCTTCCGGAGTCGGAGCCGGCTGAACCTCGCCGTCGGCGGCGGTGGGCACTGCTCCGGTCGTCTTCTCGCCTCGTAGCTGCTCGCGCCCCTTCGCGACCGTTGCAAGCGTCTTGTTCAGCAGGATCTCGAACGCTGCGAGCTTCTGATCGATGTAGTCCTCGGCCTCGAGGCGGATCCGGGCGGCCCGGTCTTTGGCCTCGTCCGTGATCCGCTCGGCCTCGCGCTGCGCAGCATGAACGATCTCGGTGCGCGAGAGCAGGCGGTCGCGTTGTTCTTGAGCTTCGGCGATTATCCGTTCGGCCTCTTTGCGTGCCCGAGCGAGCAACTCATCGCGGTCGCGCGTCATCCAGCGTGCCTGCCGGATCTCGTCCGGTACCTGCTCTTTCAGCTGCGCCAGAAGGTCCAAGAACTCGTCTCGATTGATTACGGCGCTCGACGACAGCGGCACCGACTTCGCTTCTTCGACGAGGACTTGGATCTCGTCGATCCGTTCGATCAGGTCCATCCATCACCTTTCAGGGAAGTGACCGGTCAACGTCCGGACCGGGAGCGCTAGTGGGACAGGCTTGCCGCCGGTTCCTATGCTAGCCGTCGCGGAAGCGTTCTAGTAGGGCTTTCCCCACCCCCGGCGGCACCAGCCCCTCGATGTGACCCCCATATCGGGCAACCTCCTTGACCAGGCTCGAGGACAGAAACGCCCATTCGGGGGTGGCGGTGACGAACATGGTGTCGAGCCCAGGATCGAGCTTGGCGTTCATCTGGGCCATCTGGAGCTCGTACTCGAAATCGGAGACCGCCCTGAGCCCTTTCACGACCAGGCGCAGATGTCTCGCGCGGGCGAGATCCACGAGCAACCCGTCGAACGACGTGATCTCGATGTTGTCCAGGTCGGACAGGCACTCCGTGAGCAGGTCGATCCGCTCAGCGGCGGTGAAAAGCGGCGCCTTCGAGGGGTTCGCGATGACGGCGACGAGCACCGAGTCGAAGTAGCGGGCGGCCCGTTCGATCACGTCGACGTGGCCGTTGGTTGGCGGGTCGAACGACCCAGGGCACAGGGCCGTGACCACGGTTAGCGCCTCACGGGACGAGGCGGCCTAGTCCTCGTCTTCGTGGCAGAAGATCAAGAGTTTCGCCTGCCCGTACTCGCGCTCCCACACGAGGTCGAGACCGAGCGGGCTCAGCTTTGACTCCTTCGCTTGCCTGTGAACGACGACGCGGCCTTCGTCGGAGAGGAATCCACCGGTCACGATCGCTTCGAGGTCAGCCCGCGCAGACGCCACGGGGTTGCTGTAGGGAGGATCTAGGAAGACGAGATCGAAGCGTCGCTCTGCCCCGCGGCTGAGGGTTGCCTGGACGTCGGCCCACACGACCTCGGACTTGCGACCGAAGCCTGTCGTCTTGATGTTGGCCTCGAGCTTCACGATCGCTTCCCGAGCGTTCTCCACGAACGTGGCCTTCTTCGCGCCCCGGGATAGCGCTTCGAGGCCCAACGATCCCGACCCCGCGTAGAGGTCGAGAACGACCGCGCCTTTGAGGTCCCCGAGAGTCGAGAAGAGGGCTTCCTTCATCATGTCGGTCATCGGGCGTGTGCCGAGCCCTGGAGACTTCAGCCGGAGGCCCTTCGCCGACCCAGATATGACGCGCATGGTCCTTAAAACTACCCTGACTGGACCACCTCGAGGGCTCCAGGGGGGAACCGGTCTTCCATCTCCACCTTGAGCCACGTGTTCTCGTAGGCGCGCAGCGCCGGGTCTTCGTCGATGATCTTCGTGGCGAGATCGCGCGCTCTCTTGATGATGTCCTGGTGTTGCAGGACGCGGACCATCTTCAGTTGCGGCATGCCGGACTGCCGCGCGCCGAATAACTGCCCTTCGCCTCGCTGCCTAAGGTCGACCTCGGCAAGTTTGAATCCATCAACGGTCGAAGCGACCGCGTTCAAGCGCTCCGCGACGAGCGCGACGGAAGGATCATCGGCTTCGTTCAGGTCGACGTCGGTCGCGAGGATGCAGTACGACGCATGGGGGCCTCGGCCGATGCGCCCGCGCAGCTGATGCAGTTGCGCAAGTCCGAATCGATCCGCATCTTCGATGAGCATCACCGACGCGTTCGGGATGTCCACGCCGACCTCGATGACGGTTGTCGCTACTAGGACGTCGGTCTTGCCCTCGCGGAACGCCGTCATCGCAGCTTCCTTTTCCGCGCTCTTCATGTCGCCGTGCACCAAGCCCACCGCGAGATCAGGGAAAACCTCTTCAGCTAGACGAACCGCTTCTCCCTTGGCACTCCTCAGCTCGGTCTTGTCCGATTCATCTCTCAGGGCGTAGACGACGAAGGCCTGTCTTCCCGCGCGCACCTCCCGGCGGATCAGCTCGTAAGCACGGGCCCGGTCCTCGGCACCGCAGGCGATCGAGGTCTCCGTCGGCCTCCGGCCATGTGGA
>JALZGD010000065.1:8833-10337 GCA_030861205.1 Actinomycetota bacterium | reverse complement strand
GATCAAGGAAGTCTGAGACCGCAGATAGCCTTCCTTGTCGGCGTCGAGGATGGCGACAAGCGAGACTTCGGGCAGGTCGATCCCCTCTCGCAGCAGGTTGATCCCGACGAGCACGTCGAACTCGCCGAGGCGAAGGTCCCTCAAGATCTCGATCCGCTCGACGGTGTTGATATCCGAGTGGAGATACCGTACGCGCACTCCCGATTCGAGCAAGTAATCGGTTAGGTCCTCGGCCATCTTCTTTGTAAGCGTCGTGACGAGAACGCGTTGCTCCGCCTCCGTTCGCTTCCTGATCTCTTCCATGAGGTCATCGATCTGTCCCTTTGTCGGGCGTACCAGAACCTCGGGATCGATGAGCCCGGTCGGTCTAACCAGCTGCTCTACCGGCGTTCCGGAGTTGCGAAGCTCGAAGGGGCCCGGGGTGGCGCTCATGAACACGACTTGGTCGACAGCTTCGAGGAACTCGTCAAACCTGAGCGGGCGGTTGTCGAGCGCGCTCGGAAGACGGAAGCCGTGTTCCACCAACGTCCTCTTCCGGCTCATGTCACCCTCGTACATGCCGTTGAGTTGCGGAACGGTCACGTGTGACTCGTCGATCACGACAAGGAAGTCACCGTTGCCCTCGGCCCCCCTGAAGTAGTCGAGCAAGGTGTTCGGCTTCGTGCCGGGATCCCGGCCCTCGATATGGCGGGCGTAGTTCTCGATACCGGAGCAGAACCCGACCTCTTTCATCATCTCGAGGTCGTACTCGGTGCGCATCCGGAGACGCTGCGCTTCGAGCAGCTTCCCGTTCGAGTCGAAGTACTTGAGCCTGTCCGCGAGCTCGGACTCGATCTGCATGATGGCGCGTTCCATCCGCTCCCTCGATGCGACGTAGTGCGATGCCGGGTACACGGTCACGTGATCGAGCTCCCGCGTCACCTCGCCCGTCAAAGGATCGAGCTCGATGATGCGATCGACCTCGTCTCCGAACAGCTCGACCCGCAGAGCTCGCTCCTCGTACGCCGGGAAGATCTCGATGGTGTCGCCGCGTACCCTGAACTTGCCGCGTATGAAGTTGACGTCGTTCCGCTCGTACTGGATATCGACGAGCTTTTGGATGATGAAGTCGCGGTCTGCGGTCCCGCCTCGTGCCACCGTGACGACCTGGTTCAGGTATTCCTCGGGTGAGCCCAGACCGAAGATGCAGGAGACGCTCGCGACGATCAGCACGTCGTCGCGTTGCAGCAGAGCGCTCGTCGCCGAGTGCCTCAGACGCTCGATCTCGTCGTTGATCGAGGAGTCCTTCTCGATGTACGTGTCGGACGACGGTACGTACGCCTCGGGTTGGTAGTAGTCGTAGTACGAGACGAAGTATTCGACGGCATTGTTAGGAAAGAATTGCTTGAACTCGTTGCACAGTTGAGCGGCCAGCGACTTGTTGGGAGCTATGACCAAAGTCGGTTTCTGGATCTGCTCGAGCGACCACGCGACGGTCGCGGTCTTCCCCGTCCCGGTTGCGCCG
>JALZGD010000065.1:8217-8823 GCA_030861205.1 Actinomycetota bacterium | reverse complement strand
TCTCGGCGATGCCGCGGATCGCGTTGGGCTGGTCGCCGGCAGGCGCGAAATCGGACACGACTTTGAACGGGGGCATCGATCAAGTTTAGGTGTCGGGGCTGGTGGCCAGACGTCGCAGCGCGGTTAGCGCGCGACAGCGACGGTAAAGTTGAACGTCGAGCCGTGTCCCGGTTCCGAATCGACCCACAGCCGGCCCCCGTGCGCGTCGATGATCCCTTTGGTGATGAAGAGGCCGAGGCCCGTGCCCTTCTTGACCCAGCTGGGCTTCGGCAGCATCGCGAACTTGCCGAAGATGCGATCCCGGTCCTCTTCGGGGATACCGATGCCTTCGTCGCTGACGCTGACCTGCACGGCGCCTACCTCTTCGGCATAGCGAGCGGAGATCGTGACGACCGTTCCTGCCGGTGAGTACCGAGTGGCGTTAGTCAGCAGGTTGATGACAACCTGCCGCAAGCGGTCTCGGTCTCCCCGCACGAGCGGCAGGTCTTTAGGGATATCGGCCTCGATGAGATGGTCACTGCGTAGCGACGAGTGCACCTGCAAGATGCTGTCGACGAGCTCCCCTATCGACATCGGTTCGAGGTCGTACCGCAGCGTGCCGGCCTC
>JALZGD010000065.1:0-8207 GCA_030861205.1 Actinomycetota bacterium | reverse complement strand
ACATCGAGCAGGTCATTGACGAGGCGCGCGAGCCGTTCAACCTCTTTGTTCATGATGCCGAGGATGTCGGTGCGCCTTTCGTCGGCGATGCGGTCCCAGCCGTCCCGCAAGCTCTGGCTGAAACCGATGATGGTCGTCATCGGCCCGTTCAGCTCATGTGCAAGCATCGACACGAATTCGGACTTCGTTCGATCTGCTTCTTTGAGTTGCGCGACAAGGTTTCGCTCACGTTCCCGGGCGCGGCTGGAATCCAGCACGCTTGCGACGCGCGCGCCCAGCAGCATCGCAAAGCGGACGTCGTCGTCGTCGAAACTGCCTTTCTTGGCGTTGACCGCCACCAAGACGCCGCTCGGTCGGGGGCCCGTCGATAGCGGCACCACCAACATCGACTCGGCGGACAACGCTTGCGCAAGGTCGGACGTCACCCACTCGTCCGATCCCGCCTCGTTGCTGTAGAGCGGCGTGTTCGTGCGAAAGACCGTCGCAACGAGGGATGGGTGCGACAGACGAACCCTGATGTCTGGCATCTCGACCCGCGGCGCAAGACCGTCGTGTTGATGCAGCACGAGCTCACCGGACTCCTCGTCGTGCAGAAGAATCCCGATCTGGTCGCAGCCCAACAGGTCCGCGACGATGCGCACCGCCTCACCGACGACGTGATCGGTCGTTTCCCACGACGTCAGCAGCCGCGTCAGTCGGTGGAGGCCTTCGAGCTCTTGGACCTGACGCTGTAGGGAATCGACGAGCTGAGCACTCTCGACCGTATGTGCCGCACGATCGGCGAGCACCGAGAGCAGACGAAGATCGTTCTCCGTGAAGGCCCCGTGCTCCGCGTCGAGAGCCGCAAGGACGCCGAGCTTCGAACCTCCGGTCTGCAAGGGCACCGCGACGAGCTGCCTCGAGCCGAGCACGGCGTTGACCGTTGGCGTCGAGTCGGGATCGATCTTTAGATCGTTGATGACCTCACCCCGGCCCGAGTGAAAGATGCGCGCGATAGAGCTCGGCTCTGCGAGCGGGATGCGAGCGCCGTCGCGACCGTCGGCCGAGTACGCGGACAAGTCATCATCTGCTTCCGAATACAGGAATAACAACGCTCTACGTGCGGGCAGCACGTCGACGACGATCCTTGTGATCTCCGAGATCACGTGAGAGACATCGCCGTGCGCGGAGCTGACGGTCGCGATCCGGTAGAGAGCCCTCGTCTCCGCCGGCTGCTGCGCGGTAGCGCCTGTTTCCATTGGGTCGCTCATCTCTACATCTTCGCTACGAGATCGGGCAATCCCTCTAATGAGGGAAGCCTCGGCCACTCTGCCTCCGGATAGCGTCCGGCACGATCGATCAGCACGGGATGGATGCCTGCTTCGCTTGCCGGCTCGGCATCGTACGTAGGCGAATCACCCACATGCACGGCCGAACCTCCCGACACGTGGGCTTTCTCCAAGGCGATCTCGTAGATGGCGACATCCGGTTTTTCAATCCCTTCATGACCAGAGATAACCGCGACATCGAAAATGTCTCCCATCTCGAGTTCGACCAACATCTCTTCGAGCCACGATTCGAAATTAGAGATGAGACCTATCCGCTTATCCGCGGACCGGAGCGCGTCCATGCACGGCCTGACGTCTTCGAACAGCTTGTAAGAAGAGGGATCGGTAAACGTGTCGAACAAGCTGGGCGCCAGGTCTAGTGGTAGCTCTAGTTCCGTAAGCACTCGCTCATAGAAGTGGGTCCAGAACGCACGTGCTTTCTCCGCAGAGAAGCTGGAGCCGGCATAGGACGGCGCACCGTCCTGAGGCTCGAGGTCCATCAGGTGCGGAGCGATACGTCCCTGAACCGCCGCTACGTCATCATCCGTGACATCGAATCCGGCATCACGACACACCTTGCCGAACAGGCCCGAGAACGACGGATGAGCGTCCAGGATGGTGCCGCCGGCGTCGAAGAAGACGATCTCGATCACGCCTTGGTTCTTGCCAACTCCGTGAGTTTCAACCACACCTTGTCGGCCTCGGCGGCGAGATCGGCCGTGTCGCCGTCGTTGCGAACGACGATATCGGCCTTCCCGGCGACGTCACTTTCATCCGCCTGCGCTTTCATCCGAGCCTCGATGTCCGCTCTCGACATATTGCGATCGCGCCGCAATCGCTCCGTACGGATCTTCGGGTCGGCGATCACGGCAACGAGCACGTCTATGGATCGCACCAGGCCGACCTCGACGATCAACGCGGCGTCGAGGATGACGATCGCGTCCGTTCCTCGCAGCCCTTCTAGATCGTCTGCGATCGCCGACAGGATCCGCGGGTGCACGATCGCGTTCAGCGTCGCGAGATGCTTCGGATCGTTGAAGACGACTCCGGCCAGACGTTTTCGGTCGATCTCCATCGATCCGGCGGCCAATATCTCTTCGCCGAACGAGCTCACCACCGAATGCCACGCCGGCTGTCCCGGTCGCAACGCATCCCGTCCGAGCTGGTCGGCGTCGATGACGTGGGCGCCTTTCTCGAGGAGAAGCGCCGCAAGAGTAGACTTGCCGGCGCCGATACCGCCCGTGAGCCCGACTACGAGCACGGTGAAGCCCTACGCGGTGGGTGGTCGGGACTGCCCTCTAGACCGTTTCAGGTCCTCGACGATGGACTCGAGCGAGTCGTCGTTCGGGTCGACGTCTTCCGGCGATAGCTGTTCGCCGCCCTCGTATTCGGCTCGCTCCTCGGGAACGACTCGCAGCTCCTCACGATCGAGCTCGCCGATCGAATCGCCGGGCGCCTCGCCTTCTTCGGGCTCCTCCTGGTTCAACCGAACGTTCAGGTTCGGGGTGTCTGTCTCGGATGCCGTAAGGCCTTCGTGCCCCTCGGGAGGCGAGTCCTCGTACATCATCGCCGTTATCTCGGCTTCCTCTTTCTCTTCGTCGGGAGCCGACTCGCCGGCGACCCATGGGTCTGCCGCGGCCTCGGGAGCAGATCCGACACCGATCAGGTCTGCGGCCTCTTCGGCTGCGGACTCCAGTTCCGCCGACGATTCGGGTCGGACGATCGTGTCTTCCGTAGGGACGCCCGCGTCCTCGGAGGCCTCTCGGGCTTCGACCTCCATCTCGGCCTCGTCGACGCTGTACGCGACCTCGTCGCGCGGCGGGGCCGCCTCGCGCACGCCGCCACCTTCGGCCTCTGGGATCGCGCCGGACGTCGGGCGCAGCGCCTGCTTGCGAGAGAGACTGATCCGACGACGGTCGAGATCGATATCAATGATGCGAACCTCTACCTTGTCGTGAACCGAAACCTCTTCTTCGGCCCTTTCCACGTGGTGCTCCGCAAGCTCCGAGATGTGAACGAGACCCTCGATAGCGTCGTCGACCTCGACGAATGCTCCAAACGGGACGAGCTTCGTCACGCGACCCTCGATGACATCGCCGATCTCGTGTTGCCGTGCGAATTGACGCCACGGGTCCTCTTGCGTCGCTTTCAGCGAGAGCGACACGCGCTCGCGGTCGAGATCGACGTCGAGCACCTCGACCTCGACGTCCTGACCGACCTCGACAACCTCGCTCGGATGATCGACGTGCTTCCACGACAACTCGGACACGTGCACCAAGCCGTCGACGCCGCCGAGGTCTACGAACGCACCGAAGTTGACGATCGACGACACGACGCCTGTCCGCCTTTCGCCCTTCTGAAGCGACGTCAGGAAATCTTGGCGCTGCTCGGCCTGCGACTCCTCGAGGAACTTGCGGCGCGACAACACCACGTTGTTCCGATTCTTGTCGAGCTCGATGATGCGGCACTCGAGCTGACGGCCGACGTACGGCTGAAGGTCACGCACGCGCCGCATCTCGACGAGTGATGCAGGTAGGAAGCCGCGGAGCCCGATGTCGAGGATCAGACCACCCTTGACGACTTCGATGACCGGGCCGGTCACGGTTCCGTCGACGTTCTTGATCTCTTCGATCTTGCCCCACGCTCGTTCGTACTGGGCGCGTTTCTTGGACAGGATGAGTCGTCCCTCTTTGTCTTCCTTCTGTAGGACGAGGGCTTCGATCTCATCGCCCGGCGTCACGACCTCGGAGGGGTCGACGTCGTTGCGTATCGACAGCTCGCGAGCCGGGATGACGCCTTCGGACTTGTAGCCGATGTCGAGGAGGACCTCGTCCTTGTCGATCTTGACGACGGTGCCCGACACGAGGTCGCCCTCGTCGAAGGGCTTGATGGTCGCCTCGATGGCGGCGAGCAGTTCCTCTTGCGAATCGCCGACGTCGTTCTCGACGATCACGCCGCCGGCGTAGGTCTCACCTGATGTCGAAGGAGCGGTGCGAGTGATGGTCCCCCCGCCGGGGACGGTTAACGTTTGCTCTGCTTGGCCTGACTGATCCGTCATGTGGTGGTGCAACGCCTCCTATACACAAATTCGCCCCCGAAAGGGGGCCGGAGAAGTATAGGGGGCACGCGCGAAAACGCTCAAGTTCCTACGTGCCTACCGCCGAGTGCGCCTACCGGCGTCCTCGGCTCCGGCCGTCCGCGATGTGGCGCTAGTAGGAGGGCGGTCGATTCCCCGTCGCGACCGCGCCGCGGGCGGCGTTCCTAGGTGCAGCTATCCGCGTCAGCCTTTGGCGTCGGCCCAGGTCTCGCCCCACGACGCGTCCACCGCCAGGGGGACCTTCATCGAGGCAACACCGGTCATCTCGCGCTCGACCAGTTCCTGGGCTTCGTTCTTCTCGTCCTCCGGCACCTCGAAAACGAGCTCGTCGTGGACGGTCAGGATCATCTTCGCCCCCGAGCCTTCGGTGGCCAGGGCCCGATCAACGTTGATCATCGCGAGCTTCATGATGTCGGCCGCGGTTCCTTGGATCGGGGCGTTCAGCGCCTGCCTCTCCCCGATCGCCCTGACACGCGGGTTGCCCGAGCCCAGCTCCGGAAGGTAGCGACGGCGGCCGAACAGCGTCGTCGTGAACCCGTCCGCGTATGCACGAGTCACGACCTCGTCGAGGAACGCCTTTACGCCCTCGAACTGCTCGAAATAGGCGTTGATGATCTCTTGAGCTTCGGCGACGGGGACGTTCAGTCGCTCGGCGAGACCGGGCGCGCCCATCCCGTAGGACAACCCGTAGTTCACCATCTTGGCGACGCTGCGGTGCTTCGTCTTCAATTCCTCTGGGTGCAGCCCATAGATACGCGCGGCGGTTTCGGCATGGATGTCGTCGCCGCGCTCAAACACCTCGAGCAGGATCGGGTCTTCCGATAAGTGGGCCATCACCCGGAGCTCGATCTGCGAGTAGTCGACGGATAGAAGAAGGTTGCCTTCTTCGCAGATGAATGCGCGCCGTATCTGCTTCCCGAGGTCGGTGCGTATCGGGATGTTCATCAAGTTGGGGTTCGTAGAAGACAGTCGTCCGGTTGCGGCAACCGTCTGGTCGTACGTCGTATGCACGCGCTCGTCGCTCGGATCGACGAGCGGGGGCAGTGCGTCGACGTACGTGTTCTTGAGCTTGGAGACCTCCCGGTATTCGAGCAGCTTCGGCACGAAGGGGTGCTGATCGACCAGTTGTGCCAGCGCGCGAGCGTCCGTCGACAACCCACTTTTGGTCCTGCGAGTAGTCTTGAGACCTAGCTTGTCGTAAAGGAGCGTGCGCAACTGCACGGGAGAGCCGAGGTTCAGTCGTTCGCCGGCTAGGTCGTAGCACTCGGCTTCGAGCTCGGCGATCCGCTTGTCGAGCGTCGCCGCCATGTCGGACAGGTAGTCGAGGTCGATCTTGACGCCGATCTTCTCCATCTCTGAAAGCACGAAGATCAGTGGGTTCTCTACGGTGAGGTAGAGGTCCCACATGCCGAGCCTGTTCAGCTCCGGCTCGATTGCCGTGGCAACCTCTGCGATCGCGAGGGCGCGTCTTCAGCTTCGACGGCGACGATGTCTTCGGGATCGAGATCGAAACTCGCCTGGGCGGTTTCGTCGGGACGCTCGATGCCTTCTGCCGCTTTTAGCTCGCGACCCGAGTACTTACGGGCAATGTCTTCGAGTGAATACGTCGACGCCCCGGGATCGAGCAGATACGACGCGATGTGCGTATCGAGGTGGATGCCGCCGAGCCGTATCCCGATCGCATCGAGCGTCAGAACGACTTCGCGCCCCCCGTGAACCAGCTTGGGCACGTTTTCGTCTTCGAGCACGCTGCGCAACGCCCCCGCAACTGCGTCCGGCGCGACGCCCCGCGGGCCGACCGCGACGCAAGCAACCGTTCCGTCACCCCACGAGAACGCGAGCGAACGGGGCCCGCCACGCGCTTTAACCGGCACCGTGTCGATCGCAAAGCTGCCGGATGACGACAGTTCGGTTGCGAGCTGCGAGAGCGAGTCCTGCGTCTCGACCGATCGGACCTCCAGCTCGAACGCCTCGCCTTCGCCTTCCGCAGCCTCGGGAAGGTCCGCGAGCAAACGCTCGAGAAGCGTCCGGAACTCGAGCGAAGTGAACAGCTCCTTCACCTCGTCGAGGTCCCACCCGCCCATCTTCAGGTCCGACACCTTCACGTCTTCGAGCGGGACTTCGGCAAGTCGGGACAGCTTCTTGTTGATCGCCACCTGTTCCGCATGGTCTGCGAGGTTCTGAGCAAGCTTGGGCGTCTGTTCCGACGCGTGGGCGACCGCTTCCTCGGCGGAGCCGTACTTCTGCACGAGCTTCGCTGCCGTCTTCGTCCCGACGCCGGGGACGCCGGGGAGGTTGTCGGACGTATCGCCTTCCAGTGCCTTCAGGTCGACGTACTTGCCCGGCGGGACGCCGTACCTCTCTTCGACCGCCTTCGGGTCCATCTCGACGATGTCCGAGATACCGCGCCGGTTGTAGAGGACGTGGATCCGCTTGTCGACGATCTGGAAGAAGTCCCGGTCACCCGTCACGATCCGCACGTCGATGTCCTCACCGGCCGCCATCTTCGCGAGGCACGAGATGATGTCGTCGGCCTCGTGGCCGGGAAGCTCGTAGATCGGCATCCGCATCACCTTCAAGACCTCGCGGATCAGCGGGACCTGAGAAGAGAACGTGTCGGGAGCCTGCGAGCGATTGCTCTTGTACTCGGCGAACTCTTCTGTTCGCTGCAACGGCGCTCCCGCATCCAAACAGCACGCGATGAAATCCGGTCTCTCGTCTTGCAGCACCTTGATCAACATCGCCGTGAAGCCATAGACGGCGTTCGTATGGGTCCCGTCCGTCGTCTGCAAGTCCTCGGGCAGCGCGTAGAACGCGCGGAACGCGAGCGAGTAGCCGTCGAGGATCAGAAGCTTCGGTCGCTTGTTCTTTGACTTGGGCTTGGCGGCAGAGGCCGATCGCGACGGTGCTGTTGCTGTTCTGGTTGGCACGTTTCGAGCCTACCCAGTGCTCCATGTGGACCCCGCTGCCCGCTCGTATCATCGGCGTCCATGACCGATACGCCAGACCTTCGCGCTCTCAACCCGGCATCGAAGGAGTACCTCGAAGCGATCTTCGAGCTGCAAGAGGAGGGCCGTCGCGTCCTTCAGGCGCGCATCGGCGAGCGACTCGGGCTCGCCGCGGCGACGGTGTCCGAAGCGATCAAGCGGCTGATCGCCGAGGGGTATGTCGAGGTCGATGGAGAGCGCGAGATCAGCCTGACGGAATCGGGCCGAGTGATGGCCGCGACGCTCGTTCGCCGCCACCGTCTCGCCGAGCGGATGCTCACGGACATCCTCGGGATCCGCTGGTCGCTGTGCCACGAGCAAGCCGAAGACTGGGAAAAGGTGATGACGCCCGAGGTCGAGGAGGCGATCCTCGCGAAACTCGAAGGCGAGCCGACGTGCCCGCATGGGAATCCGATCCCGGGGGCCGAGTCGTCGATCCGGTGGTCGGACCTCCGACCGGTCGCCCACATGGAGGCGGGCGATCGCGGCCGCCTGACGAGGCTTCTCGAAGATGTCGAGCTCGACCACGACGTGTTGGTCTACCTCGAGGATCACGACCTCCTGCCGGGGCGGGACCTCGAGCTCGTCAGCGTGGGGCCGGACGGCACGTGCACGCTGCGGGTGGAGGGCGAAGTCGTGGCTCTCGACAGCCGCCTGGCCGACAACCTCTGGGTCCTGCCGAACAGATAGCGGCTCGGCGACCGCCGCTGCGCACCGCCTACGGCTCGTTAGCAGCGGAGGGTCAGACGGTCCAGAGGGACCCTTGCGAATTAAGCGACCCGCAAAGCTCCGCCGCCTGCCTCGCGGCGGTGGCTT
>JALZGD010000240.1:2345-3693 GCA_030861205.1 Actinomycetota bacterium | reverse complement strand
GCTCGAGTCGATGTGGAGGAAGCGCGTCCCGTGGTCGTACGCGCCCAGTGCGACGATCCCGCCGTCCTTGAACGTCTCGTTCGGCTCGAACCAGTGAGTCGAGCAACCCATCCCGTTCGCCGGCGGGTTTCCGTCGGTCTCGCTGCCGTTGTGGAGCTGGAACTGATCCAGCAGATGGAACGTGTGCGTCTTCTTCCAGTCGGACGCATCCCACGTCATGAAGGCTGCGCTCCCCACCTCGCAGCGAGGCGTTCCGTTGGTCTCGCCTGCAGACATCATCAGGGGATCGCGGCCGTGTTGCGCCCACATCGCGGAGTGGATGAACCGGGTGTCGCCGGGTGACCCCTGCGCGAGGATCTTCGGGCGCAAGACGTTCTGACGCGCATCGAGCAGCAACATCGGGTTAGAGGACGACAACAGGATCCCCGGGCGCAACTCGTTCAGATCGTGTGACGGATAGAACGATGCCTTGAACATCGTGTGGTCGGTCCATTTCGTCGACTCGAGCTTCGGCTTCGTCGGGTCGCGCAGATCAACGATCAACCCATCGGATCCGTAGAGCCACGTGCAGTCGAAAAGGCACTCGTCGGTATGGCTTGCGGCATTCGGTAGGTCTGCGATCTCTTTGGGATTGGTTTTGTCTTCCACGTCGTAGACCCTCAAGATGTTCGGACGCGTGTCGGCGAATATGAGGATCTTGCCGTTCGTCGCGACGTCTTCGTTCTCCCAACCGGCACCGATATACGTACGGCTCATCAACTTCGGCGCCAGCGGCTTGGAGACGTCGTAGATCGTGATCGTCTTCGCGCTCGTCACGTAGAGGTAGTGACCGAGCAACCGACCACCGATCCCGTGCAACTGCTCGTCCTGGATCATCTTCACGAACTTCACGTTCTTCGACCCGAACCCATCCGGGATCGGCCCGCGATCGATGGCGGCCGAGGCCGGCGAAACGAGCAGCGCGGACATCAAGCAAACGACTGCCGCGACGAGCCTCTTCATGGCAAGACCTCCCGGAGAGATGTCGATTGAGAAGGGGTTCTAGGAAGTAGGCGCGGTTCCTTCCGACGGCGGCGAGTTCGCCCAAAGCGAATCGGGCGCCTGGGTCATAATCGCCGGATGAATCTGCCGGTCTACGACAAAGAAGTCGCCTTCCGTTACGTCAAAGAGGCTTCTGCCCGGTTTGCCGCTCTGCTTCGGACGGCGCAAGACCCCACTCGCACGGCGATCGGAAAATGGAGCATCGCCGAGGTCGCGACGCACGCCAGCCACATCTACGAGATGTATCCGGGCTTGGTGACGGGCGAGACGTCTCCGATCGAAGACCACCTCAACATGAGCCCTCATT
>JALZGD010000240.1:0-2335 GCA_030861205.1 Actinomycetota bacterium | reverse complement strand
CATTGGGACAAGATGCTGGCGGAAGACGAAGAGCGCGACCTCACTGCGATCGCGAACCGCATCCAGGTCGCGGCCGATCGCTTCATCGACGAAGCCGACGCGGCCGACTGGACGCAGCCGGTGACTTGGCACGGCGGCGTGAAGATCCCGGTCTATGCGCTCGCTGCCATCCTAACGAACGAAGCCGACGTCCACGGCCTCGACGTCGCCTCGGCCGAAGGGCGCACGTGGACGATCCCGGCAGATCACGCGCGCCTGATCATCACCGGCCACTTCCCGATGCTTCCGCACTTCGTCAACAAGGCCGCTGCCGATTTTGCGGCGGTTTACGAACTGAAGATCCGGGGAGGCGATCGCGTTTACGTCACCGTCGACCATGGGACCGTCGACTTCGACACAGCGCGGACCGCTCCCGTCGACTGCCACATCTCGGTCGATCCGATCTCGTATCTGCTCGTCGGTTACGGCAGGAAATCTCAATGGGTGTCGATCGCAGCCGGGAAGATCGTCGCGTGGGGCAAGAAACCGTGGTTATCGCTTCGCTTCGCGAAGCTCTTCCAAGCCGTCTAGACGCACTTTCCCTCTCGATCCGTTCGTCTCGCGCGGGGTGTCTGCCGAGCGCACGCATGGGATACATATAGATGCGTGCAGCCTGGTGATCTTGCGTGGCAACCGAGCCTGTTCGAGGTCTCGTCTACGGGATTCGACGCGACGTTTGCGCGGTTAGAGCGGATCCACCTCGATCCCACGGCGTGGGTGGACTTCGCACCGGGATGGGTAACGGGGTCGGATCAACTCTTCGAGGAGATCCTCGAGGTGCGGAACTGGGGCCAGCGCTCTCGCAAGATGTACGACAACAGGGTGCGGGAGCCCCGCCTAACGGCCCCCTGGAACATCCGCTCGGGCGAGCCACTCGAGCCGCCGATACTCGAAGACATCCGGGTGTCGCTCTCGGATCGCTACGCCGTCGAGTTCGACTCGGTGGGATTCAATCTCTATAGGGACGGCAACGATTCGGTTGCTTGGCACGGAGACCGCATAAAGAAGGAGATCGAGGACCCGGTCGTGGCCCTCGTCTCGCTCGGCGAGGCGAGGCGCTTCCTCCTCAGGCCCAAGGGCGGCGGGAAGTCACGTGCGTTCATGCTCGGCCACGGAGACCTCCTGGTCACGGGCGGGAAAACCCAACGGACGTGGGATCACAGCGTGCCCAAGGTCTCCCACGCCGGCCCCCGGATCAGCCTCGCCTACCGCCACGGGATGGACCCTGCCGCCTACGCCCACAAGAGGACCGAGCCGCCCGAGACGTAACGCGGGCGTCTCTGCCCCGTTGAACGGGGGTAGGCACACGGCAATCCGAAGGAGAGATCATGACCAAGCTGCACAGAAGGGCACTCATCCTCATCACCGCGGGGGTCCTGGCGGTCGGGGGCACGGTTGCCGCGCTCGCCGCGTCGGCCACTCACGGCAAGAGCGCCGAGACGCACGGCAACAACGCGTTCGGCCATGCGCAGAAGACTGCGACCCACGGCAAGAACGCACAGCACGGCGCCGCGGCGTTCGGTCACTCGCACCAGGCGACTGAGACCCCGTCCACGACGGCGAGCGACGACGACAACGCGACTGAGGTCGAGAACGAGAACGAGGCGGACGACGACGCTCAGGACACCACCGAGGTCGAGAACGAGACCGACAACGAGACCGAGACGGAAGCTCCGGACGACAACTCGCCGGACAACGCGAACGCCGACGATCAGGGCGAGAACTCGGACGACCAGGGCGACAACGCCGACGAGGTCGAGAACGAGAACGGCCAGGACCACGAGAACAGCAACGCCGACGAGCAGGGTGACAACGCCGGCCAGGGCTCGGACAACTCGGGGCACGGCTCCGACGACGACGGCTCCGACAGCTAATCAACGAACAACAGAAAAAGGCCCCCGGGCGACCGGGGGCCTTTTTCTTGTCTCGTGGGTGGTTAGCCGCGCTCTCCCGTCACGGGCTCGTCCGGGGTGTCGCCTTCACCTTGCGATAGATACGCGGCGCGGCGTTTGTCGTCGCCTTCGACCCCATAGACCGCGTCGGCCTCGTTCATCTTCTCGTCGAGCGTCTCGGGATCGACCTTCTCCGTTACTTGCTCACCCGAGTCATCCCGGTACTTGATCTCTTTCTCTTCCGCCATCGGTCCCTCCTGTCGACGCTTGCATCGAAAGTCTGCCCATCGCGGAGCGAGCGGAAACTGGTGGGAGTTTCAGTGGCCCCAGTCGCGGAGATACGTGGGACATGATCCTGCAGCCGTTGGTCGGAGAGCTCGAGGAGACCTGGGCGAAGACCGATC
>JALZGD010000064.1 GCA_030861205.1 Actinomycetota bacterium | reverse complement strand
TCCCACCGCTGTAACAGCTTGCCGATCTTCGACGGCTCGGATACGGCCCCCGGCTCATCCAGATCGTGCTCGTTCGCGAATGGCGAGATGCCGCGGTTCCGCTCCTCGATCAGTCGGTGGACCTCTGTGCCGATTCGGCGAGCGATCGTTGGACGTTCCGGGAGCGGGCGAACGAGATCCCAAGCAGTGATGTCGCCGTTCTGTAGCGCGATCCAGCGGGTTGCGGACACGATCTCGGGAACTTCGGGTTCGGCGGGAGCCGGCGGTGTCACCGCTGCTGCGATCAATGACAGGTCTTGCTCGTGCTCGGCGATCAGAGCTTCAGCCGAGGCACGCTCTTCCGGCGACAAAGTCTCAAGCAGCGATTCGATCGTCACGGAACCGTCGACTACAGAATCTGCCGCCGCTCCCCAACCGTCTAGGAACAGTGAATCGCCGACACCGATGCGAGCGACGGGCGGCCACTCGCGGCGGTCTTCCATCGCGTCGAACATCGGGTTGGTCTCAGGCATGTCGGCGTTCTCGACGCACTCGACCAAGCCGTCCTTCTCAAGAGCTGCGACTTCGCTCCAGAACGGCGACGGCCCCTTCTCTTTCTGATCGCGGCCGTACCACCATGCAGCGGTAACCGCGAGCCGTTGCTTCGCGCGAGTTAGGGCGACGTAGAAGAGACGGCGCTCGTCTTCGATGACGCGCTCGCGCACGGCCTTCAGGAAATCGTTCAGCTTCCCGTCAAACTTCGGAAGGTGTCCGGAGTCCTCACGGACCTCGTAAGGGAGCTCGGCGTAGGACGTCAGCGGGTTCGACGCACGAGTGTTCGGAAAGATCGAATAGACGGGCTCGCCCGAGCTCTTGCTGATCGCCGACGCGACGGACGGCACGAACACGCACTCGAACTCCAGCCCCTTCGCCGAGTGGATCGTCATCAACTTCACGGAGTCCTGATCGGCAGGCTGCGTTGCATCGAGCGTCTCTTCGGCGTCCTCGGCTGCGTCGAGATAGGCGATGAAGCTGCGCAGCGTCGCTTCGCCTTCGACCGGAGCGAACGACGCGACCTGGTCCAGAAAGTTCGAGATGTTCTGGCGCGCGGCCCCCGAAGTGCGAGACGACGATGTATCGAGCGTGTCGACGATCCCCGTCGACCGAATGATCTCTTGCACAAGCTCGAGCAACGGTGCGTTCGAGCGCTTACGAACCTGCGCAAGCCGCTCGGAGAACTTCTTGAGCCGAGATTTAGCTTCGGCCCCCAGGTCTTCGATCTCGTCCACGTGGTTCAGCGCCTCCGCGAGCGCGAAGCCGACCTCGCCCGGCTCCATGTCGCGCGCCGCTTCCTCGTCGCCGGCAGCAAGACGCATGCGGAGATCCCAGTTCTGCCCCGTCGCCCAGCGCGCGAGCAGCGACAGGTCGCGGTAGTGGATGCGCCAGCGGGGGCCGAGCAGGATGCGGGCGAGCCACCGGTTCGCGGCCGGCTTGGTCTCCAGAGCCCGTAGCCACGCCACGATCTCTGTCACTTCGGGTGTCTTGAGCAATCCGCCAAGGCCCACGACCTCGACCGGGATCTCTTTCTCTTCGAGCGCTTGCAGCAACATGTCCATCGCGGCCTTGCGCCGGACGAGGATCGCGATGTCTTTCCACTTGACCGCTTCGCGACCCTCGGCGAGCACCTGGTCGTGCAGGCGCTCGCACTCGGATGCGATCCAGTCGCATTCGCCGCGCTCGTCGGAGAAGAGTCCCGCCGCAACGGCGCCCGTCGAGTTCCAGTCCTGCGCTTGCAATGGATCGCCGGGCCGGCGCGACGGATCGATCTGCTCGACCACTGCGTTCGCAACGGAAAGGATCTTCGAGCCCGACCTGAAGTTCTCCGACAGAGAGACCGGGTCGTACACAGCGCCGTCGGCGCGCGGGAAGTCCGCCGGGAAGCCGATCAGGTTGTACATCGTCGCCCCGCGCCACGCGAAGATCGCTTGACGTGCATCGCCGACCGCGGTTACCGCGCCGGCCTCCCCCACCAAACCCTGCAGCATCTTGCGCTGCGCGACGTTGGTGTCCTGATACTCGTCGAGCAGCACGAACGGGTAGCGACGCCGATAGATGCCGCGGACCTCGTCGTCGGCTAGCACCTCGACCGCCTTGGTGACCTGGTCGCCGAAGTCGATGCGACCCGAGCGACGCTTCGCCGCGATGTACGCAGCAACGACACGCACCAATTCCTTGCGCTTGGCGGCCGCTTCCGCAACCTTGTCGTCGACGTTCTGCAGCGACAGGATCCGATCGGCGGCAGCTTCGATGTCCGACAGCGAGCACATGTGGTGCGACACCGCTTCGGCGAGCTTGAGTGCCTGACCCACCACATACGAGGAGCGCACCTCGAGCGCGTCGAACGGCGGCAGATCGTCCAAGCAGCTGAGCACCAGCTGCCACTGCTGCGCACCGGTAAGCAATCCGGCGTCGGGCTCGATGCCGACGAGCAACCCGTAATCACGCACGATCTGTGCCGCGAAAGCGTTGTACGTGTAAACCGACACGTCTTCCCCGGACTCGTCGTGGATCTCGGCGAGCGCGAGGCGTACCCGGCTCTCGAGCTCTTCCGCTGCCTTCACCGTGAACGTCAGGCCGAGGATCTGGCTGGGCGTGAACGGTTGCGTCTCGAGCGCCCATGCGATGCGCGCCGCCATAACCGCGGTCTTGCCGGAGCCGGCCCCCGCGATCAGATAGACCGGCTCGAGGGGATGGCTGATCGCGCGCCACTGCTCGTCCGTGGGCTCATAGCCCTTGAGCGCAGCACGGATCGCCGGCGATCGGCGCGGGTCAGTCACTTCAGCCACGGATCGCCCCAGGCCGGGGCCGTTCGAGGGGGCCGGGCCAAGGGCGATCATGCCGGCAGCTCCTTGCCCTCGGACCACAGCGGGCACAGCGGCTTGAACTTGCACCACTTGCAATCGGCTTCGGGGTTGGGTCTGAAGTCCTCAGCGAGCACACCCTCGATCAGGCGCGGCAGGCGTTCCAGCGCGGCTTGCGCTTCTTCGGGTTTCTGGGCTCGCTTGGCGACATCGCCCTTGGACAGCGGCGCGTTCGGATAGATCAATTGCATCGACGCCGGCTCACCGAGCTCCCTCAATCGCTCGTCGGACTGCGCAGCCAGGTAGTAGATGGCGAGCTGCAGGGACTCGCGCGCTTCGTCCCAATAGGCTGCGGCCTTCGACGTCTTGTAGTCCGAGATCACGATGTTCTTACCGATGCGATCGACGCGGTCGATGCGTCCCGTGATCCGGTTGCCGTGGAAGTCGACCTTGAAGCTGGTCTCGGCCATGATCGACTGCCCCGGCCGCAGGTACTTCACGTAGCGGTCGATCATGATCTCGCCCTCGCGCCGGAACTGACGGGCGACGGCCTTGTTGGGGAACACGGTGTCGTCGAACAGCTCTTCGAGCCGAGCGAGGGCCGCGTCTTGATTCGTGATCTTGCCGGTCTCGCACTCTTCGAAGATCTTGTGGATCCACGAGCCGAATGCCATGTTGTGGCTCGACTCGGGATCCAGGCCCAGCACGACAGAGAACAGGTATTGCAGACCGCAGTTGTCGTAGGTCGAGATGCGGGAGTAGCTCGTACGCAGCTTGTCCAATGGCAGGTCGTCGTCTTTGTCCGCCTGTTGGACGCGGATCGGGATCTCGCCGTCGCTCCAATCCCAGCGCCACCACCACTCGCTCGGTTGCGCGGCGCTGCACGACGGATCGAGCTCACACGTCTTCTTGATCGCTGCGAGGGCCGCGATGCGCTCGGCCGCGGGAGCGTTCACGTCGGCGAGCACCTTGCGATAGCGGGCCGATGCCTCCGAGAACGTCAGCGGGCGCAGATCCGGGGCGGCTTCGATCTCGGGCATCGCACCGGTCAACTCTTCGATGAACCGGCTTGGTTCGCCGCGACGGGTCGGGCCGGGCGAAGTCGTGACGATGCATCTCTGCGCGGCCCGCGTGACCGCGACGTAGAAGACGCGCCGGTCTTCCATCTCGTTACGCTTGTTGCGCGCGAGAGCGTCGGTCTCGTCGAGGAAGTAGGGGTCGAACAGCCCCGTCGCGCGCCGACCTTTCGGGATGGCTCCATCGATCACACCTGCGACGGCAACGATCGACCATTGCTTGCCTTTGGCTCCGTGGAAGCTCACAACCTGAACGCCCCCGCCGGATCGCTCCGGTGGAAGCCACGGGTCGGAGCCGAAGTCGGCGCGACCGATCGCCTCGAGGTAGTCCGTGAACGTGCCCTTACCGCGCCGTCGCTCGACGAAGCGCCCGAGCGCGCGGCTGAACGCCACGAGTGCATCGAGGTCGCGGTTCGCGGGGTCGTTGAGATCGGCCCGCGCCCGCTCGACGAGCTCTTTGCAATAGCGCGAGCGTTCCCACACCACCCAGAACGCCGCGTCGGCGGGATCGTCCCTGCGTGACGCCAGGATGTCTCGCAACGCGAGCAGTTCCGCGATGCGGGCCGCGGAGTCGGAATCGAGCGTCAGCTCCGGCGGCTGCTGAACCAGCACTTCACCCAGTGGCGTGGCGGTGACCCGTGCGACGCGCTCCAGCTCGCGCACCGTCGCGTCTTCCAGATCCACCAACGGAGACCGCAGCAACGTGACCAGTTGCTCGGGATCGGGATCGTCGTTGAACGAGAACCGAGCGAGATCTGCAAAGGCGCGCACGATCGGCTCGCGCCCGAGTGGCCTGTCCGGTGCAGAGATAGAGAACGGGACCTCGAGAGCTTCGAGAGCACGCTCGAGCGGAGGCAACATCGCGCGCGGCGACGTCAGAAGGATCGCCATCTCTTCGTAAGGGATGTGCTCTTCCAAGTGTGCAAGCCGCAGGGAGCGCGCGATCGCATCGACTTCGGCCGACAAGCTGCCGAACCGATGAACCGAGACGGCCCCCGTTCCGACGAACTCTTGTGGTCGGTGATCGCCGGCGCCGTTACGAGCGATCAATCCCATCGCCTGCGCGCCGAACTCGGGGCCGAGGCGATACGAGGTCGCGAGCGTCACCCGTTGGTGCTCACCGAACTCTTTGCCGAAATCCTCGATCCAGTCGGGCTCGGCTCCCCTGAACGTCTCGCTCGCGGAGTCAGGGTCCCCCGCCAGCACTAGCGAGCGTTCGCCTGAATCGCCGCTGGTGAATCCCGTAAGGAAATGGAGCATGCGCTGCTGCACGAGCGCGAGCTCCTGACCGTCGTCGACGAGAACGTGAAGGAATCGCTGATGTAGCGCGTCGCGCACGTCGTCATGGTTCGCGATCAGATCGGTCGCGTCGGTCAGCAACGTCGGGTAGTCGACGCGGCTGCGAGCGCGCAGCCGGTTGCGGTGCGCCTTGAAGAACCGGATGACGTCGGCCCACGCGGGTTTAGCCTGCGCCAGCGCCGACAGCTGGGAGTCGTCCAGCAATCGCTGCTCGGCCCGGATGCAGAAGTCGACGACCTCGTCGACGAACCCCTTGTTCTTCAGGAGGTGCGCGTGATGCGGCCAGTTGACCGGGTCCTCGTTGGCGAGCGCGTCGCGCACGTCGCCCCACTGCTCGGGGCTGGTTAGAAGGACCGGCGGCTCGGAGTAAGCGAGTCGGTCGTAATGACGGCTAACCAGATGGTTCGCGAAGCCGTGCCACGTGTAGACCGGGACCTCGATCAGAGCGTCGAGGCCCTCGTCGAACAACAGCCGGTGCGTGAGCGAGTCCTGAAGCGCCATCTTCTGGGCCCGGTTCGGGACCAGGAACAAGATCCGGTCGGGCGAGCACCCATCGGCCAGGGCGAGCCGGATGAATCGCTCGACGAGAGTCGTCGTCTTGCCGGTCCCCGGCCCCCCCAACGCCAGCACGGCGCCGGGGCCGTGAGCGACCACAACGCGCTGGGCGTCATCTAGCCGCACGTCGCCTCCGGTTTTCGCGTTCACGGTCCCCCGTCCTCTTTATGCACTCGATGAACATAGAGGAGAGGTATGACAGGAATAAGCCTTCGGCGTCACATCTCTTCGCGACCTAGGACACGGCCCGCTCAGGGCAATGTCCGGGTCTCGGAGCTCGAAAGACGCTGTCTAATGGCGCAACGTCAAGTCGAACGGGGGGTTTCGATGGCGGATACGTCAGTGACACCTAAGCGGCGGAGCCTTGTCACACCGGCGCCGATCGGGGGTCTCGTTTTGATCGTGATCGCCGATCTCATTCCGCTGAACGGATGGGGTTCATACGGTTCGATTCTGGTGGCGCAATCTTATTTCGGGCGCCTCATGGTGTCGGAAGCGATCGCGCAAGCTCTACGTCCGGGGGCCGTATTAATACTGCTGGCTCTTCTGATGCTTGTTCCAGCAGACGCGAAAATCCGCCCGGCCGCTTTGGGTGCCATCGCCGCGGCGGCCACGGTCGAACTCTTCTTTTTTGTTGCGGCGCTGATCCAGGTGCAAAACATCGCTGCGCTGTGGGTTGGAGTGGTCGGCTGCCTGCTCGTTGTCGGCGGCGCCGCGGAGGCACTCCGTGAGGAGTTTCAGCGAGGCAAAAGTCTGTCCCTGGAATGACTGCGGGTTCGCCTTGCCCGCATCGGGTAAACCGTCGGGATGGAAACGTGGGATGCGATCAGGGCGAGACGCAACGTCCGTCAGTACACCGAACAACCGATCGAGCGAGCCGACCTCGAACGGATCCTGGAAGCGGGTCGCAGGACACCGTCATCGCGCAACTGGCAACCGTGGAACTTCGTGGTGGTGACCGAGCGCGTTCAGCTCGTCGAGCTTGCGAAGGCGTGGGAGATGGGCGGAAAGCACATCGCGCAATCGGCCGCGACTATCGCTCTCGTCGCCGAGCAGCCCAAAGACGACTACGAGCGGGGGGCACTGCCGTACGACCTCGGCCAGGCAACGACGAACATGATGCTTGCGGCCGTCGACCTCGGTATCGGATCGGGACATTCCGCGGTGATGGATCAAGAGCAAGCGCAGCGCGTTCTCGGCTTCCCGGACAACTACTTCTGCGCGTTCATGATCGGCTTCGGCTATCCCGCCGACCGTCCGCTCAAGCCGTTAAAGAACCCGACGCGCCGTCCGTTCGATGAAGTGGTGCACTGGGACCACTGGTAGGGCGGCCGCTTGGCGGACGGGCGCAAAGCCGCTCGTTACAACTCAGTGCGGATACGGGGACGGCGTGGGTCGCGGGCTCGGATATCGATAACTGAAGCTGCCTCGAAGCGCGGGCTGCAGCCCTTCGCAATGAAGAACGAAGCTCGCATTGCAAGAAAGAAGGTTCCCAAAGTCGTCGTCCCGGATGGCGTGAATCTCGTACGAGCCGGTGCTCGTGTTGCATCCACGGGAATCGCCATCCACATCGAGCGCTGCCGACCCTCGCCCAGGCCCCCGCTCCGTACTTGGGAAGACCAGTCCCGGGGCGAATATGTCGCCCGCTGTCGGGAACATATACACATTCCACGTCTCACCATCGTCACCAAAGATCTGCGCGTACATGTGATGGTGACTACCTTCCACAATGAAATCAGCATTGGAAAGGTCGTAGGTGTGTGATTCACCTTGCCCTACGTATTCGCCTGGGTCGCTGTCGTAGTGAAACGAGGTATCAGCTTCCTCGATCGCCGCGCCGGGTCTGCCGGCGACAGGCGAGCCATCGGCGGTCCCGCGAACCACCGCGTGAAACCTGGTCGTGTGAGTTTCTCCTCCGGGCTCAGTAATCGTTAGAGTCGCTTGCTCGCGGCCTTCGGTTGTAGGCACAAATCTGACCCAGACTGCACAGCTCTCGTTCGACACAAGCGTCATGCCGCTGCACTCGTCCAGCCGGATCGACAAATCGCTCGAGCCGTCTAGGTGCGTCGAATCAATCGACAATGGGGACCGTGATGTGTTGACGAGACGAACGCCTATGACCGAGGCGACTCCGCCTACTGGGAGCTTTGGCCACCTGATGGTTCTCGGCCCGACGAGTAAATCCCCTGGGTCGGACGGCAAGCCATATCGAATCTCACCGATAACGGGAGCCGCAATATCCTCGCAGTAGAACTCGTAAACAAGCCATAGTCGCTTCAGGCGATGGTGCCGACCGCGGCGGATGTCATAGATGTGAAATCGTCCCGATGTCGAGTTGCACCCGCGAGCGTCTCCGAAGATGTCCATCATGGGATGGTGCCGATCCCCGGAAATCCGCGCGTCGCGGTATTCCCCCACGGTCAATCTTCGATGGCTGCCGTCCGCCCCGAACCTGAAATTGAACTTGTCATCGTAGGGACCGCCTTGCACGGTCAACCACACCTGCCCCGGGGGCGCTCCGGCTGAGATCGAGGCATTCCCAGGATGGAAGTAACGGCTGTCTCCGTGCGTCAGGAATTCGATGGGGTGGCCATACATGGTGACGAAAAACTCTTTCGGCCTGGAAGTCCCCGCCTCGACGGCAGAAGTAGTCGTCGTGGCCACTAGGGCGATCCCCGCCAAGAACGTGGAGATCCACTTCGCCCAGCTCATCGGAGAAACAGCGAACGCGCGGAACCGCGACGCGCTAAGCGTCGCCCGCGACGTTCTTCGATTTCGGCACGGGGCATTCGCTCATGCCCGCATCGCCCCCGCACAGTGACGGGCCCCCGACCAAGCGCCCTACCACTGCCCCCTGGCCGTTGCACGTCGTTCCCGTCAGACACGCGTCGACGAACACGCTCCACGGACTGCCGTCCGGCCCCACGACGACGTCGATGAAGTCGAGCTCTTGCAGACAGCGCACCGGCCCGCACGGGCCCCCATGCAAGAACGGCTGCTTGGGGGAGTTGATCGGGCCTCCGTAGAAGACGGGCTTAGAAGCCGCCGCGTTCGCGGTCTCGACGATGTAGCCGTTCCACGTCGCGTCCTTGTACGCCTCTTCGTGACGATCGCAATCGAGGCCCCCGGCCGCGCAGTCCTTGTCGTCCGGGAACGGCTTCTTCGGAGCGTTGGTCGAGCCCATGAATGCCATCGCGATCTTGCCGGCGGCCCCCACGTCGAGCGCGGGCAGTGCGCTCTGCGTCAGTCCCGGCGGCGCGACGTTCATCGGCTTGGCCCACGTCTTGCCGTCGTCGTGCGATACCGCCAGATAAGGCATGCGATCGCGAGCGACCCAGAAGTAGAAGATGTTGCCGTCTGCATCTGCAGCAACCGCGGCCTCGTGATCGAAGACGAACGTGTTGTCGCCCACCGCGTCTTCGGGACCACCGAACATCCCGTTGTCCGCCACCTGCACGCGATTCCACGTCTGGCCTTCGTCGTGGCTGATCGCGAGCCACGGCTGGCCGCACCAACCACGCGGGACGTACACCGTTCCATCGGGACCGACGTAACCGTGACCAGAGTCCGCGTTGCAGTTGCCGGGGACCTCGGCGTCGCCGTCGGCTCCCTGGTTCAACCCGTTCATGTACGGCGGCGTCCCGACGGGTTGCCACGTCGCGCCCCCGTCCAGTGACTTGTCACACAACTGCGCGACGTGACTGAAGAACACGACGCCGATCCCACCGCCGTTCCCGCACATGTAGACGACGTTCGGGTAACCGCTCGGAGTGGCACCGTCTTTGGGGGCAGGACCAGCGAAGAGGTTCTCGTGGTCGGTGATCTCGCACGACGCCTGCGAGTTCGTCTTCCACGTCTTGCCGTGGTCGTCGGAGTAGGAGACCTGCTGACAGGCGAGCTGGTAGTCGACAGAGAACACTCGGCCCGTTACCGGATCGACGTAGAGGAATGGGTCGAACGAACGAGAGTGACCGGGCTTGACGCTGGTCCACGTCTTCCCCCAGTCGGAACTCGTCGCGACACTCGGCCCCCCGCTCGTCGTGTCGATGTACATCTGCCCGTCACGCGAGATGCCCATGCTCGGCTCTTGCGTGGTCATCTTCGTGTCGTAGACCTGGCCGCGCGGCGCGAGCAGCGGCGCGATGCCGGGAGCCGCTTTGCCTCCCGCCGTGTACGTCGCGGCGCGGCCCCCACCTCGCAGCGATGCCTCGCCGGCCGCGGCCGGAGATCCCGTCGCCGTCGCAAGCGCGCCGATGACCACTACCACTGCGCAGGCGGCAGCAACCCTCGATCTCATGGTCAGAAGGATTCGGCGGCGGCCCCCTCACTCCTGTCTGCGAGAAGGGATAGAAGCCGTAGCGCCTAATCACTGCCCGATGGAAAAGATCGGTCTGGTTCGCCGCGGCCCTGCGCTGGCGATCGCTGTGGCGATCGTCTGCGGGCTCGCGGGTCCCGCGCTGGCCAAGGACCCGGTCGTACCTTCGCCTGCCGGGCTGGTCGCCCGCACGTCGGCCGCCGGCATCGACCTCAGCTGGCAATCCGAGGTCTGGGCGGTCGGCACTCAATCCCAGTACTTCACGG
>JALZGD010000239.1:3133-3710 GCA_030861205.1 Actinomycetota bacterium | reverse complement strand
AAGGCGTTCAAGCTGCTGCGCACCGCAGGCGCGTACTGGCGCGGTGACGAGACCAAGCCGATGTTGCAACGCATCTACGGCACCGCGTGGGAATCCAAGGACGCACTCGCCGACTACCTGCATCGACTCGAGGAGGCCGAGAAGCGAGACCACCGCAAGCTCGGTCGTGACCTCGAGCTGTACTCATGGCACGACGAGATCGGGCCGGGGATCGCGGTGTGGCATCCGAACGGGGCAATCGTCCGTAAGGAGCTCGAGGACCTATCCCATCGCATGCATATCGAACGCGGCTACCAGCCCGTCTACACGCCCCATATAGGTAAAGGGCTGCTGTGGGAGACGAGCGGTCACCTCGGTTACTACCGGGAAAACATGTTCCCGGCGATGGAGGCCGATGAGGGCGAGTACTTCGCCAAGCCCATGAACTGCCCGTTCCACATCCTCGTGTACCAGTCGAAGACGCGCTCGTACCGTGAGCTTCCCGTCAGGTTCTCGGAGCTGGGAACCGTCTATCGCTACGAACGCTCGGGCGTGATCCACGGGCTGCTACGCGCGCGCTCGTTCACGCAAGACGACT
>JALZGD010000239.1:0-3123 GCA_030861205.1 Actinomycetota bacterium | reverse complement strand
CGCACATCTTTTGCAGGCCCGATCAGGCGGTCGACGAGATGATCGCGGTCGTCGACTTCTACACGGCTCTGTACTCCGCGGTCGGCCTCGCGCCCGACGAGGTGCACTTCTCGACTCGCCCCGACAAGTCCGTCGGGACGGATGAGGAATGGGAGATGGCCGAGAACGCGATCCGCGAAGCGTTGGAGAGGTCGGGCCTCGACTACAAGGTTGCCGAGGGGGAGGGGACCTTCTACGGCCCGAAGATCGACGTCCACGTTCGCGACGCGATCAGGCGCTTATGGCAGGTGGGCACGATCCAGATCGATTTCCAGAACCCCGATCGGTTCCACCTCGAGTACACCGACGAGCACGGCGAACGCAAGCGACCGGTGATGATCCACCGAGCGCTCTACGGTTCGATCGAGCGATTCACCGGGATCCTGGTCGAGCACTTCGCCGGAGCGTTTCCAGCGTGGCTCGCCCCCGTGCAGGCCGTTGTGATCCCGATCGCGGACAGGCATACCGACTACGCGCGCTCGGTGGCCACTCAACTGAAAGACCGAGGATTACGAGCTGCCGTCGAGGTGTCGGACGACACGATCGGCGCCAAGATCCGGCGGAACCAGCTCCGCAAGATCCCTTACATGCTGATCGTCGGCGACAACGAAGTGTCGGGCGAGACGGTGTCCGTTCGCAGCCGCTCGGGACAGGAGACCCGCGACGTGAAAATAGCGGACCTTGCCGAGAAGCTCGCCGAAGAGGTTTCGAGCAAAGCCCTCGATCTCTCTTACTGACCTCGGTGGAGCGTCTGTGGAGGCCGTGGCGGATGGCTTATGTCGAGAGCGCAGACAAGTCGGGAGACGAGTGCATCTTCTGCGCGCATCTGAAGGAGTCGGATGAGGACGCGCTGATCCTTACGCGCGCCGAGCGTGCGTTCGTGCTGATGAATGCGTTCCCCTACAACACCGGGCATCTGATGGTTGCCCCGGTGCGGCACGTCGGCGATCTCGTCGATCTCTCGGATGAGGAGCGCAACGATCTGATGGCGCTAACGGTTAGGTCGGAAGCGGCGCTCCGCAAGGCGATGCGGCCCGACGGTTTCAACGTGGGCGTGAACCTGGGCCGGGTTGCGGGGGCCGGTGTCCCGGGTCATGTACATGTGCACGTCGTGCCGCGGTGGGGCGGCGACACGAACTTCATGACCTCGGTCGGCGACGCAAAGGTGCTACCCGAGGCTCTGCAAGACACCTACAAGAAACTGCGCGCTCACTTCTAGGCGGGGCGCGACATCACGCTGACTTCCGCAATCGAAGCCTCAAGAGGTCGAATCCACTAGTTGTTTTCGACGGTCCAGATCGAAGAAGTGCATCGTGCTCGGTAGGAGGAGAAGGAGCACGAACAGCGCCCCCAGGATCCCCATGGTGAGTTGCTCATTGGGCGTCGGTACGGAGTACCCGGACAAAGCTCGGTTGGCGAATGAAGCTTGGATCGACCCCCACGCCCCCAAGCTGCCCCAGACGACTCCTACCAACCACATCACTTTCGAGCCGCGAAGCATGAGATATGTCAGAACGAGAGTAAGGACGATGGACACCCACCCGAACGAGTTCTGACGCCACGCGCCGATGATCTGGATCACCTGGATCACGACGACCAGCGTGGCGGCCAACCACAGCGTCTTTGGACGAGGAACAGACCAGGGAACGGGTCCGTACTCACCTCGCTGCGGCGCCATATATGTAGATAGTAGCGACGCCTCGGCTAGTGGGCCCCGGCGGTTTCTTTCTCGGCCTTTGCCGCGTCCAGGATCTTCTGGGCCAAGTCGTGCGGGACCTCTTGGTAGTGCGAGAAGGTCCACGAGAAAGTTCCTTTGCCCCCGGTCATCGAGCGAAGGTCCGTCGCGTAGTGCGTGACCTCACCGAACGGGACCTTCGCCTTGACGATCTGGCGATTAGCGCCGACCGTGTCGATGCCCTCGGGGATCCCGCGGCGCTTCTGTAGATCCCCCATGATGTCCCCGGTGAACTCCTCGGGGACCAGGACCTCGAGGCTCCAGATCGGTTCGAGCAGAGTCACGCCCGCTTTCTCCGCTGCTTCTTTTATCCCTTGCGAGCCGGCGAGCTGGAACGCCATGTCCGACGAGTCGACGCTGTGGTACTTGCCGTCGACGAGCTGTACTTTGATGTCGATCATCGGGAACCCCGTGCCGATGCCGTTCTCCATGGCGGCCCTGATGCCCTTCTCGACGGAAGGGATGAACTGCGAGGGGATCGCACCGCCAAAGATCTTGTCTTCGAACACGAAGCCTTCTCCGCGAGCTATCGGCTCGACCTTGATGTTGGCAACCCCGTATTGACCGTGGCCCCCCGATTGCTTGACGTGCCGTCCCAGGGCGTCGACCGGTTTCTGCAATGTCGAGCGATAGGGGACCTTGAACGGCACCTCTTCGACTTCGACGTTGAACTTGCGCTTTAGCCGCTCGAGCACGACGTCGAGGTGCGCGTCGCCCATGCCCCACAGGATCGTCTGGTGCGTCTCGTCATTGCGTTCGAGACGCAAGGCAGGGTCTTCTTCGATCAGCTTGTGCAGGCCGATCATCAGCTTGTCTTCGTCGCCCTTTGTCTTGGGCTGAATTGCTTTCGGTAGCAATGGTTCGGGGGCCTCGATACGCGGGAGCACGACCGGCGCGCCTTTCTCTGCGATCGTGTCGCCCGTAACGGTGTGATTCAGCTTGGCGATCGCGCCGATATCGCCTGCTGGGATCTCGGAAAGCGGCTCCTGGGTCTTGCCGCGCATCGTGAACACGTGGCCGACACGCTCGTCGACTTTCTGGGTGGCGTTGTAGAGCGAGGTGTCTCCGACGACTTTGCCGGAGTAGACGCGGAAGAAGCTCACCCGCCCGACGTAAGGGTCGGTGATCGTCTTGAAGATCAGCGCGGACATCGGTGCATCTGGTTTCGCTTCGCGAGTGTCTCCCGATTCGGATTCCACGGGAGGGCGGTCGAGCGGCGACGGGCCTGCCGCCACGATGATGTCGGCCAGTCGGTCTACACCGATGAGCTTGGTCGCGGCCCCGACTACGACCGGGAAGATCGTTGCGTTCGAGAGGCCGTCGTGAAGTGAGGACACGACCTCTTCCCG
>JALZGD010000238.1 GCA_030861205.1 Actinomycetota bacterium | reverse complement strand
CATTCGAGCCGTAATGGACTTGCCCGTAACGTCGACCATCCGCGCTGCCGCCTCTGGATGATCGACGGCCGCGCCGAGGCTCGGATCGCGATCCTCGTCAGACATCGATCGGCTCGGGCAATCGCCACACCTCAACGACCACTTCGGTGGCGGCGTCGAGATGGGATTCGTCGATGCCGAAACGAGCGACACCGTGCGCTCCAACGAGGCTGGTTTGTATGTGCGAGCCTTGCGGGCCCGTAGGGCTCGCGATCCATTCGTTGTCTCGTTGCTCGAGCCGAACGCGAACGAGCTCCATCCGGCCGGGAGCCTTATCCAGAGGGTGACTGAGCCGTGCTCGCAAGGTAGGGCGGAGCAAGGAGCGACACCCTCGCATCTTCCTGATCGCCGGCCGCGCGAATTGCTCGAACGACACGTGAACCGATACGGGGTTCCCCGGAAGTCCGAGGAAAGGCACGCCCCTAACGTTCCCGATCACCACGGGCTTTCCCGGGCGCATGGCCACACGCCATGCATCGATCGCGCCGAGCTTCTCGACGGCGGACTTGACGTGATCGTGCTTACCCACGGAGACCCCGCCGGACGAGACAACGAGATCCGCGATCTCCGATGCTCGATCGAGGACGGAGACGACTTCGTCCAAGACATCTGCGGCGCGGTCCATGACAACAGCGACCGCTCCTGCTTCTTCGACGAGCGCGCGCAAAGCTGACGTATTCGAATCGTGTATCGCGCCGGGGCGCACGTCTGCCTCGGGCTCGACGAGCTCGTCACCCGTGACGACGACCGCTACGCGCGGAGTCTTCCGGACGGGTACGGGCGAGATACCCATCGAAGCCAGCAACGCCATCTCTGCCGACCCGAGCTCGGTCCCCGCCTCGACGAGGACATCGCCGGCGCGCACGTCTTCTCCCGCGGCACGCACGCTGCTCCCGGCCGTGGTCGCCGCGTTGATGGTGACGCGGCCGTCTCGTTCGGTGGCCTGCTCGATCGGGCACACCGCGTCGGACCCCGGGGGCATCGGTGCGCCGGTCATGATCCGCGCGGCGGTCCCCCGCTCGACCTTGACATCTCCGGCGTCCCCTGCACGAACCTCGCCGACGACTTCTAGCTCTGCTGGCACTCGCGCTGCGTCCTCACTGCGCAGCGCGAAGCCGTCCATGGCGGAGTTGTCGAAGCGCGGGAGGTCATGCGGAGCCTTGAGGTCGATGGACACGACCGTCCCGCGCGCGTCGGCGATGGGAACATCGATCTCAGCCAGGGGGCTCACGCTCTTCAATACGCGTCCGCGCGCCTCCTCCACGGAGATTAAGTCACCCATCGACCGATCCGATCCGACGCCGCAGCCATCGCTCGAACGGTTCCGAGAGATCGGATCTTCCCAGGGCGAGCTCGACGGTTGCCTGCAAGTAACCGAGCTTGTTCCCGACGTCGAGGATGTCGCCGTCGTACACGTAGGCAGACACCCCTTGCTCCTTGATGAGGATCCGGATCGCGTCGGTCAACTGGATCTCGCCTGCATAGCCCTCGGTGGTGGACTCGATCGCAGAGAAGATCTCGGGAGTGAACACATAACGACCGCGCGCGGCAAGATCGGACGGCGCCTCCTCGACCGAAGGTTTTTCGATCATGTCCACGATCTCGACGACCTGCCCTTGCCGCTCGCCCGGATCAATCGCGCCGTATGCAGAGATTTTCTCGTGGGGAACCTCCTGAACTGCGATCACGCTCGATCCGGAGTCTTCGAACGCTTCGATCATCGCCGGCAACAGGTCGGCCGCGGGGACGATCTCGTCGGGGACCAAGACCACGCACGGGTCGTTGCCGACATGGTCTTTCGCCGCAAGAACGGCATCTCCGAACCCGCGCTGGAACTTCTGTCGCACAGCATGGATCTGAGCCAGCTCGGTGACGTCCCTGATCGTCTGCAGCTCCGCGGTCTTCCCATCGCGCTCAAGACGTCGTTCCAGGTCGGGGGCCGCGTCGAAGTGATCTTCAATCGCGCCCTTGCCCCGCGCCGAGACGATGACGACGTCGTCTATCCCGGCTTTTGCTGCTTCCTCGATCGCGTACTGGATGCCCGGGCGGTCGATCACCGGAATCATCTCTTTCGGTATGACCTTTGTCGCCGGCAGGAAACGCGTTCCTAGTCCCGCGGCGGGGATCACGGCTTTCCGTACGGGCATCGACAGAGTCTAGGTGTTCGTTGACTTATCCCCCGCCCGCGGGATACGTGCGAGCGTCACCAGTGACGTAGATGCGATCGCGCCCATCTTGTTTGGCGCGATAAAGCGCTTCGTCTGCTCGCCGCACGAGACTGCGGAACGAATCCCCGTGCTCGGGGTAAGAGGCCACGCCGATCGACACCGTCAGAGATACGGGGATGTCTCCCTCGGACCCCTCGAAGGGTACCGAGCGGATCGCAAACAGGATCTTCTCCGCGGTGGTGAATGCACCGTGCTTGTCCGTCTCCGAGAGCAAACAGATGAACTCTTCACCGCCGTACCGAGCGAGGGTGTCCACTTCACGCAGGGTTCGGCTGACGCGTTGGGCGAACTCGATCAGGATCTCGTCGCCTCTCTGGTGGCCGAACGTGTCGTTGATCTCCTTGAAGCGATCGAGATCGAGCATCAGGACGCTGAACGGACGCGCGAATCGCGTGGCGGTCGCAAGTACTTGGCGGAACTGCATCTGGAAGAAACGCATGTTCCAGATGCTGGTCAGACCGTCCGTCAACGATAGGCGCCTCGCCTCGTCGTGCAGAAGCACGTTTTCGATCGCAACGCTTCCCTGCTCGGTCAGGAACGTTGCGGTCTCGACATCTTCGTCTGTGAAGATGTTCGATGGGTCGCTCCTGTACGCGGCAAGGACCCCGTTCACTTTTCCGTCACTGTGCATCGGAAGTGCCATCGTCGTTGGGAACCGAGGCTCTTCCGGCGCGACGTCGACAGCGCCCATCTGTGGCACGACCAACGCGTTTCCTGTGGTGACGACCGAACCAACCACGCCGCGACCGATCGGGATCCGGTGGAGCTGCGATTCGTTCACTCCACGAGCGAATGCCGCGTACAACTCGTCGCGCGCCGGCGAGATCCGCCACATAACGGCAGCATCCGCCCCGACCGCGTCGGCGCTGGTCTCGACGACGGTCGCGAGCATCTGGTTCAGATCATGAGTCCCGCGCAGCGCGTGACCGACCCTCTGGATCGCACGACGTAGCTGGTCACGAGATGCCGAAAGCTGAGTGATCGTGCTCTCGAGTTGCGCCGACATGTCGTTGAACGCCGACGCGAGCTTTCCTACCTCGTCCCTCCCACGGACGGGGATGCGGTGACCATAGCGACCCTGCGCGATCGCAAGGGCTCCTTGCCCGAGCTCGGCAAGCGGCAAAGTGATCAGTCGGGCAAGGAGGAACGCGAGTCCCGCTGCTCCGATGAGAGCGACTGCCAATAGGGCAACGAGCGAGATCACGACAACGCGCGAGCGCGACTCGATCGGAGCGACGCGCGTCGAAGCCATGAGCGCGATGCCATCACCTAGAGAACGCGCCGAAGCTTTTGAAGTGCCGTCCAAGTCCACTTCGAAGCTGGAGTGCAGATCGACGCGTACGGGATGGGGACGATCGAGGGTGACGGTCGAAGCGACGACCTTGTCTCCTGCGACCACCGACAGCTCGACGTCTGATGTCTGCGCGCCTGAGACGAGACCTCGATCCAACCAAAAC
>JALZGD010000003.1:18080-23628 GCA_030861205.1 Actinomycetota bacterium | reverse complement strand
CTGCGTGGGTCTTGATCCTCGCGGTCTCGGTGGCAACGCTCGTCGCGGCCGTGCTGCTGCGACGCCTCATCAAACGACCCGGCGGGTTGGCGGCGGGGTTGCTGCTCGGGATCCCTCTCGTACTTCCGCTCATCGCGGCGCTGATCTACGAGCACGGCGTTCTTCCCGAGATAGCGATCCTGCGCCCGGCACGCGCCGGTCTGCTTGCCCACCCGAGCAGCCTCTTGCACCTCTTCTTCCTCGCCGATCCCGACTCTCACTCGTTCCATCTGTACGCGCTGACGGGATCCGCCGGGCCGTGGCTGCTTCTGATCGGGCTGTCGGTCAGCTCGTTCATGCTCTTGCGTCGCGCCGTAGGGGGAGTTCTGGTGCACAGGCTCATCGCCCGCAGCGCCGTTGCGAACGACGATCGGCTCCTCGATGCGATCGAGCAGCTGGCCGATCGTGCGGCGATCGCGACGCCCGAGGTCCGTGTGCTGCCGGACGGCGTCTCGGGGGCTTTCGCAGTGGGCGCGTTCAGGGGACGGATCCTGCTGTCGCGGGATCTCCTCGACGAGCTCGACGACGAGGAGTTGGACGCGATCCTGGCTCACGAGATCGCTCACCTACAGGCCCACGACGTCCACTTGGTGTTCGCCGCCGGCATGTTGCGCGACATGGTCGCCTGGAACCCCTTTGCTCACATCGCATTTCGGCGGTTGCAGGCCGATCGCGAATTGGAAGCCGATCGCCGGGCAGCCGAGATGACAGGCAGCCCACTGGCAGTGGCATCGGGTCTCGTTCGTGTGTGCGAGGTCCTCACCGGGAAAGAGCGCGCCGCGACGCCGACGCTCGCCGCCCTGCATCCGCGCGCTCGCGTTAGCCGCCGCGTCGATCGCCTTCTGGCCCTGGCGGATCGCCAGCCCGGATTCGCGTTCGCGACCCCGACAACATCTCGTTGGGGGAGGTCGACGGGGCGTCTTCCGTATCTCGTCGCCGCGGCTCTCGTTGCGGTACTCGGGCTTCAGGTTGCAGCGAGAGTGGCTCACGAGAACCCCGCCGGGCTCGCATTCGTGTGGGGCGCTCCCGACGCGAGCTCGAACGCGGTGTGGAACCCACAAGAAGCAAGACCGCTACCGTCGCTACCGAGGGCGCATGGGCACATCGTCAAGCAGCACCTCGTTCCTGCACGTCTCGCGCGCTTGGCGAACGACCCGATGTTCCTGGGGAATCTCTCCGTGCGACAGAAAGACGTCCCTCGATACCTTCATCGGATGATGAAGCTGGCCCATCTGATGGGGCTTCCTACCGAGGTGTTGCGGGGCGAGCTGCGCTACAGCGACTGGAAGGCGGTGCCACTACTGCAGCACCCGTTGGGTGGGGTCCTCCCCGGGATATACGGGCTGCGGGCCGCGCTCGATTCTTAGTAACCTCGTCCACCCCGACCCGGTCTAGAGCCCCGGGCAAGCTAACCTGGTGGCCGGCCGACCGGCCGTCCATAAGCCGGAATGAGGTGTGAAGCGTGACTGCAGTGCTCGTGGCCATCCACGTGATCGTGTCGCTGACCCTGATCCTCCTGATCCTCCTCCACGCCGGCCGCGGCGGCGGAGTCTCCGAGATGTTCGGAGGCGGGATGCAGAGCCAAGCGATGGGCTCGACCGTGATGGAACGCAACCTCGACAGGATCACAGTCATCACCGCCATCATCTTCACTGCGACGACGATCGCGCTTGCGTTCCGCTTGTCGTGACTCATCCGCGCCGGACCGACGGGATGGACGGCGCCTGAGAGATTCGTGGCCCTCGCGGTGGGCCGCAACTTTCGCATCTCTGCTGGCTCTGGCTGTGCTCTTCGCTGCCTGTGACGACAACACATCGGCCGATGCACTCAAGGCCACCCCGTCCCAGCCCGTGCCGTCGAGCGTGTCATTCGCCGCCTCACCCAGTGCTTCGATAGCGCCCGAGCCGTCGCCCAGCGTCTTCTCCTCGACGGACAAGGTGCTGACGGTCGCGATCCGGGATCCGGCGACGCTCGATCCCATGCGCCTCGCGGACCCGGCGGCGGAGCTCCTAGCTCGGCAGATCTTCGAGGGCTTGACGCGCTGGGACCCCGTCTCGGAGAAAGTGAAGCCGGCCGCAGCGCAGTCGTGGTCGGTCACCAAGGGGGGCCGCGTGTTCACGTTCCATCTGCGACCCGGCATGACTTTCCACAATGGCGAGCCCGTGACCTCGAAGGACTTCGAGTTCGCATTCGACCGGATCGCGGCGAAGAGCAACGCGTCGGATCTCGCGTACACCCTCCAGAACGTTCAAGGCTTCCAGGCGACCAACGTCGACGGGGTCGGACGGCACCTGTCCGGGATCTCGACGCCGGACGACTTAACTCTCGTCATCAAGCTGACGCGGCCCTACCGCGACTTCCCGATCGTGCTGACGCATCCCGGCCTCGTCCCGTTGCTCAAGAGCGATGTCGCGCGGACGACCTCTTTCCTTAGCGCTCCCGTGGGGAATGGGCCGTTCCAGGTCGCCCAACCGTGGCACCCAGGAGAGCCGATCTTGTTGCGCTCCTTCACGTCGTTCACTCCGACGCCGAAGCTCGATGGGATGAGATTCCTGCCATACCAAGACCCGTCTTCTTCTTGGTTGCCGTTCCTCAATGGCGCGATCGACGTGACCGAGGTCCCATCCGACCAGATCAAACTCGCCGGAGACCAGTTCGGAGAAGGCGGCTTTCAACCCTTCCTCGCCGGCTACTACTACGGGCTCAACATCAACTCGCCCGAGCTCAAGGATCTCGATTTCCGTAAGGCGATAAGTCGGGCGATCAACCGAACCGCGATCGCATCGAAGATCTACAGGGGCACGCTCGTGCCGCCGCGAGGGATCGTGCCGCAAGGGATGCCCGGCTTTCAGGAGAACGAGTGCTTCAAGCTGTGCGATTACTCGCCGTCTGCTGCTCGAAAGCTCCTACGGCACGTCCCCAAGAAGAAACGACGAGTGTCCTTGACATACACGCAAGGGAATCCACACGGACAGGTCGCCCGAGCCGTTTCCAAGGACCTCGAGGCCGTGGGCGTGAAGGTGGATGTCAAGGGATATCCGTTCCCGGCATACCTGAAGAGACTGAAGAACGGAAAGCAGTCCATGTACCGACTCGGGTGGATCGCGGAATACCCGGATCCCGGCGCGTTCCTCGATTCGCTGTTCGGATCGAGGTCGCCCGACAACCACTCGGGCTTTGCGTCGGCAAAAGTGGATCGCATCCTGCGCAAGGCTGCTGCCGAGCCCAACGGTGGTGTGCGCATACAGGACTACAAGAAGGTCGAGCAACTCATACTGAAGCAAGTCCCGATCGTGCCGATCGGGTCTTTCATGACGCACTGGGCGGCGCAGAAGTGGGTGCGGGGCATCGAGTTCGACCAGACCGGCGGTTTCGAGGGATGGAACATCTCCATCGCCGATCACTGACCAGCGCAGGGCGCTGCACTTCATGCCTTGCTTGCCTTGCGATTGCCGTCTAGGGAGTCGGGTAAGCCCTCTTAGGACACGCCGTCTAGTTCAAGGAGGGGACATGAAACTCGAGTCCTTGCAGGACGTTCTGGAAGAGCAACTCAACGACCTCTACAGCGCCGAGCAGCAGCTCGTCAAAGCGCTCCCGAAGATCGCCGAAGCAGTCTCGAATCCGGAGCTGCAGAAAGCGATCAACAACCACCTCAAGGAGACCGAGGAGCACGTTGCGCGACTCGAAGATGTCTTCGAGGTTGCCGGCATCAAGCCGGGAGACGAGGAGTGCAAGGCGATGAAGGGCCTGATCGCCGAAGGCGAAGAGGTCATCGAGGCGAGCGGCAGCGGCGACGCGAAGGACGCTGCTCTGATCGCAGCGGCGCAGCGCGTCGAGCACTACGAGATCGCTGCCTACGGAACCGCCCGCACGATCAGTCAGCAGCTGGGCATCAACGACGCGGCGAAGAAGCTCCAGGAGACTCTCGACGAAGAGTCGAAGGCGAACGAGCTCCTGACTCAGATCGCCGAGAAGAAGGTCAACGTAGGCGCACGCTCCTAACGATCGCTAGCGGGGCCACCGGCCCCTCCCAAACGGCCGGTGGCCTCCCGCGCTTCGTATACTCGACAAGCCCTGCTGAGCAACGCTCGGGCAGGGCTTTTGTCTGTCGGAGTGGCGGAATTGGTAGACGCGCCAGGTTGAGGGCCTGGTGCCCTTAACGGGGCGTAGGAGTTCAAGTCTCCTCTCCGACACAACCTCACTGCCGCACCGGACGCGGGCGGGCGACTATGCAATGGCTTGAAGCGCCGACCTATTGGCTGAGCAGATTCCTGCTGGAACGGTCGATCGCGGCGGTATATCTCATCGCCTTTGTCGTGGCGCTTAACCAATTCCCGGCCCTTCTCGGCGAGCGCGGGCTCCTTCCCGTGCCGAGGTTCTTGCGTGCAGTTCCGTGGCAGAGGGCCCCGTCGATCTTCTACATGCACTATTCCGACCGGTTCTTGAGAGCGGTTGCATGCACCGGCGCGGTCGTTGCCGCAGCGCTCGTAGCAGGCATCCCGCAGTCAGGCCCGGCGTGGGTCACTCTGCTCGGGTGGGGGGTGCTGTGGTGCCTCTACCTGTCGATCGTGAACGTCGGTCAGACGTTTTACGGGTTCGGGTGGGAGTCGTTGCTGCTCGAAGCCGGAGCACTTGCGATCTTCTTAGGACCGTCGCGGCTCGCTCCTCCCGCCGTGATCCTCTGGCTGTTCCGCTGGCTGTTGTTCCGACTCGAGTTCGGCGCGGGACTGATCAAGTTGCGCGGCGATCGCTGCTGGCGCGACCTGACGTGTCTCTACTACCACCACGAGACGCAGCCGATGCCGAATCCGATGAGCTGGTACTTCCACCGCTTACCGAAAGCGGCCCATCGCATCGAGGTTCTCGGCAATCACGTCGCGCAATTACTGATCCCCGTGCTGCTCTTCTGCCCACAACCTCTGGCCGGCGGTGCCGCGATCGCGGTGATCGTGCATCAATCATGGCTCGTCGTTTCCGGCAATTTCTCGTGGCTCAACGCGCTGACGATCGCGTTGGCGTTCTCGGCTCTCGACGATCGTCAGCTCCGGGTTCTTCTGCCGTTCCATCACGGCGCGATCGCTCCCGCGCCGCCGTGGTTCACGGTCCTCCCGCTTCTATTCGCAGCGTGTGTCGTTCTGCTCAGCTACCGACCCGCGCGCAACCTCGTGTCGCGTCGTCAACTTATGAACGCGAGCTTCGACCCGCTGCATCTAGTGAACACCTACGGCGCATTCGGCAGCATCACCAAAGAGCGATACGAGATCATCATCGAGGGGGCCAACGGCGGTGATCCGGCCGACGCGAGTGGTTGGAGAGAGTACGAATTCAAGGGAAAGCCGGGCGATCCCCGCCGTCGCCCGCGACAGGTCGCGCCCTACCATTTGAGGCTCGATTGGTTGATGTGGTTCGCGGCAATGTCGTCGCCCCTGTCACACCGATGGTTGATCGCACTGGTCGAGAAGCTGCTTGCCGGCGACGAGCAGACGCTCAAGCTCCTCAGACGGAATCC
>JALZGD010000003.1:16194-18070 GCA_030861205.1 Actinomycetota bacterium | reverse complement strand
TCCCTTTCCAGATCGGCCGCCCAGATTCATCCGCGCGCAGCTGTACAGATATCGGTTCACATCGCGACGTGAACGTAAGGAGACGGGGGCGTCGTGGTCGCGGACGCGGGTTGGCGAGTACCTACCGCCCTTAGAGATCCGCGAAGAAGTCGCGGCGGTTCGACGCTAAGTGCGTAACGGGCTTAGCCGCTCCGCAGGTTCGCGCTGACGTCCACCACGGCGTTCGAGGTCGCCGTCGCCGTTACCTTCCATTCCCACTGCACCTCCGGTGCGCGCCGCGGCTTCCTGCCGCTCGGAACGACGAACGCGGCCCCCTGAGAGCCGCCACTTGCAAGCGAGATCAAGCTCGACGCGTCAAAACGATCGGAGAACCAGGGACTCCACCGTTCGTCCGTGAAGCGGACCCGAGCCGCCACCGTGTACGTGACCCCTGCTCCCGGTTGCGCCGTCGTCAATTGGTAGGTCGCCGTGAAGCGGCCCTTCGGGATGGGGTTCCATGGCGTCGTCCACGTGGCAACGACCGACGTCGGCCCACGGGCTCCGGCGAGACCTCTGAAACAGAGGTCGGCGGCACCCTCACCCTCGACGCGCCACCCACCGAGCATCGTGTCCGCCCCCGAGGCCTTGAAGGTCGTACCAGCCGGCGCGTCGCCCATGCGGGCGCAAAGCGTGTGATCGAGATCGGCCCTCGCGGGGCTTGCAACAGCCACCGTCAGGCAAAGAGCCGCCATTAGTCCCGCGATCCGTCTCACGACTCAGGGTTCGGCGGGCACGCCTCCGCTCCTGCGGGAGCCCGGCCGGCGGCGTGCGGGCAGGAGTCGAAGCCTGCGGCGGCGAATCTGAGCTTCATACGCACCAGTGCACTCACGTAAGGAGTCCTGGCATGAAGCGCTTCATCTCGATCCTCGGCGTCGTCGGTCTGACCTTTGGGGCGATCGCATCCGCAGATGCAAAGACGACGGCGAAGCCAGCCAAGTCGACTTTCTACCTGCATGGGTCGACCACCGTCGGCGAAGTCGACCTTGCCAACAACTTCGCGGCCACTTACAACAGGATGGACACGGCCAAACCAACAGACCCGACCCCGAAGTCGCTCGAGTTCACGACGTGGACCGGTAATCCGTCGCTGTGGAACGACTGCGCGGGTAGCTACCTACTCCCGGTATGGAGTGGCTCGGTGTCCGGCAAGATCGTCGGGAACATAAAAGTCACGCTCAACACCGTCGCGGCTCCGAGAGACGTAACCATCCAGGTGTGGCCCGATCTCATGACACAAACCTGTGCCAGCAACGACCTCTCGGATGGTGATTACCCCCAGCCTGCCGCTCAGGCGACCGTCACCCTTCCTCCCGGGCCCGGCTCGACCACAGTCGTGTTGAAGAACCCCAAAGGCTTCAAGGCGACGACGGCTCTGACGATGCAGCTCCTCCCGAATGGGCCGGTGCCCGGCCGCGTTCTCTACGACTCGGCGAGCTTCGCAAGCAGTGTTCAGTTCAGCTGCATCCCGTCTTCAGGGAAGAGCTGCACCTAACTGCCCGTTATCACGGCTTCCAGCGCGCGAGCTCGTGGCGCGCGAGCACCATCTTGTGCACCTCATCGGCACCGTCGACGATGTGCAAGGTGCGTGCGTGCGCGTACATCATCGCCAACGGGAAGTCGTCCGAGACTCCGGCGCCGCCGTGGACCTGGATCGCACGGTCTATGACCCACGTTGCAAGCTCTGCGGCGGCGACCTTGATCGAAGAGATCTCCACGCGGGCGTGATCTTTCCCTTTCGTGTCCATGATCCACGCGGCCTTGAGTGTCAACAAGCGCGTTTGCTCGATCCGTATCCGCGCCTCCGCGATCCAGTCCCGGATGACTCCCTGCTTCGAAA
>JALZGD010000003.1:13719-16184 GCA_030861205.1 Actinomycetota bacterium | reverse complement strand
TCGCTCGGCCATTCCGATGGCACGCATGCAGTGATGGATGCGACCGGGCCCAAGACGGGCCTGGCCGATCAAGAAGCCGCCTCCCTCCTGACCCAGAAGGTTGCTCGTCGGCACGCGCACGTCTTCGAAGGTGATCTCGCAATGACCGTGCCCTGCGTCGTAGCCGAAGACCGGCAGCGTCCGAACGACGTTCACGCCGGGCGTCTCCATCGGGATCAGCACGAGGCTGTGTTGGAGATACCGATCCGCTTCGGGGTTGCTCAGTCCTAGGAACAGACAGATCTTGCAGCGCGGATCCGCCGCGCCACTCGTCCACCATTTCCGACCGTTGATCACGTAGTCACTGCCGTCGCGGACGATCGTGCTCGCCAGGTTCGTCGGATCCGAGCTCGCTACGCCGGGCTCCGTCATCCCGAAGCACGAGCGGATCTCTCCCTCGAGAAGAGGTTGCAGCCATTGCTGCTTCTGCTCGTCGGTGCCGAACTCTGCAAGGATCTCCATGTTCCCGGTGTCGGGAGCCGCGCAGTTGGTGGCTTCGGATGCGATGGGGCTCCGTCCCATGATCTCGGCAAGTGGGGCGTAGTCGAGGTTGCTCAGCCCCGCCCCGTAGCGTTCGTCGGGGAGGAAGAGGTTCCACAGGCCGCGGTCGCGAGCCTGCTTCTTCAAGTCCTCCATGATCGGAGGTTGGACGTGGACGTCGGGCTGGCCCAGCAACTGTTCGACGTAGAGGGGCTCGTTCGGGTAGATCGATTCGTCCATGAATCTCTCGAGCTCGAGTTGGAGCTCGCGTGAGCGGGGACTGTGTTCGAAATCCATGTGCCTCCTCAGACTGCTAACCGATCGGAGCGACTTCGCCGCGGTCGAGCACGAACGAACTGACCATCACAAGTGGAGCGACGCTTTCGCCGACACGTTCGAATCCCGAACCGACGGTCTTTCCCTGCAGGTAGCGCGCGTGTATCCCTTCGAGCACGACGGCGAGTTTGAAGAACCCAAATGCCCAGTACCACGAGATATCGGAAACGTCGCGGCCAGTGATGGTGGCGTAACGATCGACCAGGTCCTCGCGCGTCGGGAACCCTTCCGTAGCCGTGACGGTGATCCCACGGAACGCCGACCGGAGTTGCTCGTCGTCTCGTCGTTCGGTCCAGTAGCACATCGTGAGACCGAGATCGGCCAGCGGGTCGCCGATCGTCGACATCTCCCAATCGAGCACACCGACGACACGTCCAGGTGTTTCGGCATCGAGTACGCAGTTGTCGGTGCGGAAATCGCCATGGACGATGGTCGGCGGCTGCGACTCCGGGATCTTGTCCTCTAACGCCGCGAGCAAGTCGTCCATCGCCGGCATGTCATTCGTCTTCGAACGCTCCCACTGCTCTCGCCACCTTCTGAGTTGACGCGCAAGGAATCCTTGTGGGTGCCCGAAGTCCTGCAGTCCGACTGCATTCCAATCGACGGCGTGGATCGAGATCAACGTGTCGATCACCGCCTCACCGATCTTCCTCGCGTCCGACGGGTCGTCCGCGTATCCGGGAGGGAACTCGCCACGAGCGATCAAACCGCGAAGGCGCTCCATTACGTAGAAGGGTGCGCCGATCACTGAAGTGTCGCGACAGAGATGGAACGGTTGTGGCACCGGCACGTCCGTACGGCCCAGCGCCTCGAGAACCGTGTACTCGCGCGCCATGTCGTGAGCGGTCGGTAGGACGTGACCCAACGGAGGGCGTCTGAGGATCAGCTCGCGCTCTCCTGCGGTGACCGAATAGGTGAGATTCGATTTCCCGCCCGAGAGCAGCTCGACGCGACACTGCTCCCATTCGGGGTCGCCGAGCACCTCTGCGAGATAGGGGCCAACGGCTCGTGGGTCGGCGCCCTGAGCCGTCGTAGCCTGTCGGTCATCCACGTGACGGGACTCTAGCTTCGTACAAGAGCGCGAGCCCGCCGGCCGACGCCAAAGAAGGTTGGGAGCCCGATGGGAGCGTTCGAAGGAAAAGCCGCACTCGTCACGGGTGCGGGATCCGGCATCGGGCGCGCCGTCGCCTCGCGCCTATCGGTCGAGGGAGCCTCAGTCGTAGTTGCCGAGATCGACGAACCCTCCGGCACGGCCGTCGCAGAAGACATCGGCGGCATGTTCGTTCGCACGGACGTTTCCGTTCTGTCAGACCTGCAACATGCTGTCGAGCGCAGTGTCGCTGCATACGGGCGCTTGGACATCGTTCACCTCAACGCGGGGATCACCACCGGTGACTCGAGCATGAAAACGCTCACCGAGAGCGCGTACCGCAAAGCCGTCGGTGTGAATCTGGACGGGGTCGTGTACGGCGTCATGGCAGCGGGATCCGAGCTCCAGCGCGGGGGAGCGATCGTCGCGACCGCGTCTCTCGCAGGGCTCGTCGCGTACCCCGGCGATCCGGTCTACGCGCTGACGAAACACGCCGTCGTCGGCTTCGTCCGCGCGATCG
>JALZGD010000003.1:7545-13709 GCA_030861205.1 Actinomycetota bacterium | reverse complement strand
CGTCAACGCCGTGTGCCCCGGTTTCGTCGACACTCCGATCCTTGGAGGATTCGCGGACGAATTCAAAGCCGCCGGATTCCCCTTGCTCGAAGCCGACGAGGTCGCGGAAGCCGTCGTGCAGATCGTCACGTCCGGCCGGACCGGTGAGGTATTCGTGTGTCAACCCGGCCGGCTGTGCGAACCCTACGGATTCCGCGGCGTTCCCGGCCCCCGGACCCCGGGACGAGAGGGGATGGCTCCACCCGTCCGGCCGAGCGTTTGAGATGACAGAGCGCGAGGCCACCGCGCGCCGGCCGGAACGTCGATGAACGAACACAACCTTGCGGAATTAGGAGAGCGCACGTTCGAGCGCTTTGGCGATCGCGATGCGCTGTGGTTCGAGGGCCGCTGGTACAGGTCGGCGGAATTGCTCGAACGCGCACGGCCGGCTGGGAGCGGGCTTCCGCGAGCTAGGCGTCGCCGCCGGTGATCGAGTCGTGGTGATGATGTCGAACACGCCCGACGTGGGGATCTGCTATTCCGCGCTGTGGCGCGCAGGGGCCGTGATCACGCCGGCGATCTTCTTGCTGAGCCAGGAGGAACTGCACTTCATCCTGGTCGACTCTGAAGCTCGAGCGATCATCACGACGCCCGAGTTCCTTCACCAGGTAAGAGCCGCCGCCGAGGGCGTGGAGACGTTGAAGTGGATCGTTTCCACCGGACCCGAAGAGCAGGACGTCGTCTCTCTCGAAGAGCTGGCGTCGTCCGACCAGAACGAGATCGTGAACCGCGCGGACGACGACCTCGCAGCATTGATGTACACGGGAGGAACGACCGGCCGGGCGAAAGGCGTGATGCTGTCGCATTTCAATCTGTGGCACGCCGGTTTCAGCGCGGAGACGGCAAGCCACGTCGCCGGCATCAACCGCACGCTTATCCCTCTGCCGTTGTCACATTCGTACGGCCTGTTGGTCACCGTGGTCGGCATGCACGCTCAAGAACCGGGCACAGCGGTCTTGATGCGCTGGTTCGATCCCGGCGGGTGGGTGGATCTAGTCGAACAACACCAGATACAGCTGTCGACGCTGGTGCCCTCGATGATCCAGCTTCTCCTTGCGCTCCCGCTCGAGGAAAGGGATCTCACGTCGCTGCGATACGTCGTTTCGGGAGCGTCGCCGCTCCCGTTGGATGTCATGCGCGAGCTCGAACGACGCGTCCCCGGTGTGAAGGTCCGCGAGGGATACGGCCTGACGGAGTCGTCCGCGATCATCTCGACGATGCCGCCGGATCGCATAAAGCAGGGATCCGTCGGCGTCCCCGTCGAAGGATGCCACCTGAAGATCGTCGCCGACGACGGTGCCGAACTGCAGCCGGGTGAGATCGGCGAAGTCATCGTCTCGTCGCCAAGCGTCATGCGTGGGTACTGGAAGGCCGACGACGTCACCTCCTTGGCGATCCGCGAGGGATGGCTTTACACGGGTGACATGGGAAGGGTCGACGAGGACGGATATCTATGGATCGTCGATCGCAAGAAGGATCTCATCATCCGCGGAGGATTCAACGTCTACCCGCGGGATGTCGAGGATGCGCTGACCGAGCATCCCGACGTCGCAATGGCGGCTGTGATCGGAAAGCCGGACGAGACCTACGGTGAAGAGGTCGTTGCGTTCGTCCAGTTGTCGGCCGGAGCGGACGTCACTTCGGGTCAGCTGGTCGAGTTCGCGCGCAGCCGCATCGGTAAGTACAAATATCCGAGAGAAGTACGGATAGTCGACTCGGTGCCTCTTACTCCCGTCGGGAAGATCGACAGGAAAGCACTGAGGCCACAGCTCTAGGAGCCCCGGCCCAGCTCTTCCAGCAGCAGCACCTGTGCAACGATGCTCGATGCGATCTCGGCGGGATCGACGCTTTCGTTAGACGCGTGGATGCGCGATAGAGCGAGATCCTCGGCTCCCCACAGGACGACCTCAGCTCGCGGGCAGACCTCGTTCAGTACCGCGACGAGCGGGATCGACCCTCCCGAACCGATCTGTGTCGCGGGCCGCCCGTACGCCGCCTCGAGCGAGCTCAACGCGGCTCCCGCAACCTTGCCTTCGGTATCGACGGAGAATGGACGACCCGCTTTGACCACGTCGATATCGACGCGTACGTTCCACGGTGCCGCGGCGCGGAGATGCTCCATCAATCGTTCGAGCTCGCGGTCGGCATCGCTGCCGGGCGGGATCCGGAGAGAGATCTTTGCGCGGGCGCTGGGAATGAGGATGTTTGCAGCTTCCTCGACACTCGGCGCGTCTATCCCGATGACGCTCGCCGAAGGCTTGGACCACAGGCGCGACGCCAGCCTTCCCGAGCCGATCAGATCGACTCCGTCGAAGATCGACGAGCTCTCCCTGTAGGCGCGCTCATCGACATCACCGTCAAGCCATTCGAAGCCCTCGACGCCGGCGACGGTCGTATCGCCGTGGTCGTCGTGAAGCGTCGCGAGGATCTTGATCAGAGCCACTAGTGCGTCGGGAGCGGCGCCGCCGAAAAGGCCGGAGTGAACGGGATGGTCGAGCGTAGTCACCGAAACCGTGCACGAAACGTCCCCGCGTAGTGCCGTTGTCAGGGCAGGCTCACCTACTCGAGGATTGCCCATGTCGGAGATCACGAACGCGTCGCAGTCGAACATCTCGGGATGGTCGACCACGAACTCGTCGAGATGGCTGATCGTTTCCTCTTCCCCCTCGATGACGATGCGGACCCCGACCGGTAACGAGTCGCGTAGACACCTGATCGTCGCGGCGTGAATAACGAGGCCGCTCTTGTCGTCCGCAGCGCCGCGCCCGTAGATGCGGCCGTCGTCCTTCGTCGTCGCGGTCCAGGGATTGGTGTCCCATCCCTGCTCGGAAGGAGCGGGTTGGACGTCGTAGTGCGCATAAAACACGACGATGGGCGCGCCCGGGGGGCCGGGGATCTCGCCGTAGATGAGCGGGTAGCCACCCTCGATCGGCACCTGACGAACGTCGTCGACCCCGTAACGACGAAACAGCTCGGTCGTAGCATCGGCCATCGCGCGTACGGGCTCGGGAGGAAACCCTGGGAACGCCACGGATGCGTGTGTAACGAGACGGGTCAGATCCGCGATGACCTCGGGCATCAACGCTTCGACGGCCGCGCGGACCTCCGCAGTATCACGCACCGTCGACGACAGCTTCCGCTTCTATCTCGACCTTCCAACGAGGGTCGAGCAGACCGGCAACCACGACCATCGTCGACGCCGGTCTGACGTCGCCGAATGTCTCACCGATGACTTCTCCGATCGCTTCGGCTTCGGACGCGTCGGTGATGTAAGCGCGCCAGCGCACTACGTCCGTTCTGCTCGCTCCGCTGCGTTCCAGTGCGTCCTCGACGATCGCGAGGCACCTGCGCGTCTGCTCGGAGACGCCGTCAGGGCATGAGCCGTCGGCAAAGACAGGCGCAGTGCCCGAGACGAAAACCCGGTCCCCGACGCGTAAGGCGCGGCTGAACCCGAAGATCGGCTCATAAGGAGAGCCGGACGAGACCCTCAGTCTTTTCATGTTCCTATGATGCCTCCGGCGGGCTCACCTGTTCATTTACCATCGGAACGATGACGCACCTCCACATCACGGAGCCGCCCGAAACCGAGATCGAGGAGCCGCAGGGCTCGCTCGAAGCACTGAGCACGGGCGAGATCTCCGCGCAAGTCGCCGCGCGCTTCCCGAGTTGCTTGACGGCCTGGGCTTCGCTAGGGGACGAAGCTTTGCAAGCCGGTAAGACGATCGAGGCCTACGCGTTTTACCGCGTCGGCTACCACCGTGGGCTCGACCGCATCCGGAAAGCGGGGTGGCGGGGCTCCGGGACCGTCCCCTGGTCGCACGAGGGGAATCGAGGGTTCCTGCGCGCTCTCAAGGGACTTGCCGACGCTGCCGGAGCGATAGGCGAGATCGGCGAGCAGGAACGCTGCAACGACTTCTATCGACGCTTGGCTCCCGACGCTCCTTGAGCGACGAGCCTGCGCTCATCACCAGCGTCAGCAATCCACTCGTCACCCATATCCGCAAACTCGCCAGGCGGAAAGCTCGCGTCGAATCTGGTCAGACATTCGTCGAGGGCATCGCCACCGTCCGGCAAGCGATCGAGTCCGGCGCCGCCGTTGAGACGGTCATCATCACGCCCGATCTATTGCGGAGCGACGAGGCTGCACGCGCCGCAGAGGTAGCGGTGTCGCGAGGCGCAACCCTTCGGCGCATGGACGCGGAGCTCTTCAAGAAGATTTCGACCCGCGACCATCCGACGGGGATCGCAGCCGTCGTGTCGACCGCCGATAACGCCTTGGAGGACATCGACGTCGACGCGAGCTCCGTCGTGGTCCTGCTGGACGACGTAGCGAATCCCGGGAACCTCGGCACCGTCGCGCGCACGGCCGACGCGATCGGAGCGCGCGGTCTGATCCTCTCCGGCGCGACCACGGACCCGTGGGATCCGGCTGCGATCAAGGCCAGCATGGGCACGCTCTTCGAGCTCCCGGTATGCAAGGTCGCGACGGCTGAGGCCGCCATCGATTGGGCGCGATCGGTCGGCTTGGCGACGATCGCCACATCGGCCCGCGCCGCGGAGTCGATCTACGAAGCCGACGTCAGTTTGCCAGCGCTAGTGATGTTCGGCAGCGAGCGCGAGGGATTGCGGCGCGAGACGCTCGCGGCCGCGGATCTCGCGCTCAGGATCCCCATCGGAGGCCACGCGTCGTCGTTGAACCTGGCGGTAGCCGCGGGCATCTGCCTATTCGAGGTTGCACGCCGCGGCCGCCCGACCTAGAGGTCGCTGAGCCCCGGCATGACCTTTTCGACGAACTCGTCGAGGCGTCCCTGGCCTTCGCTCGGCCAACTGACCGTAAGGTAGCCAATACCTATCCCAGCGAGCTGCTCGATGCGCTTGCGGACGACGTCGAGGTCGTCCGATAGAGAAAGCGCGGTAGCGCGCGCGATGCTGGACGGGTCGCGGCCGGCCTCTTCGGCGCTTCGGTCGACGATCGCGGAACGCTTCTCCAGAAGCTCGATGGAGCCGAACGAGTGCCACACGTCCGCCCGCCTGCCTACGAGCGGCAGCATCAATTTCTCCCCACCGGCACCTATCCACAGAGGGGGATGAGGTTGCTGCACCGGCTTCGGGTTGTAGTCGGCGTCGTCCAATCTGTAATAGCGACCGCGAAAAGTTGCGCCCCCCCGACCCATCAGCGAGGTCATGACCTCGATCGCTTCGTCCAGACGGCGAACGCGCTCTGACGCCTTCGGGAAGTCGATCCCGAGTTGCTCGTGCTCCTCCTGGAACCACGCCGCGCCGACCCCGAGCTCCAATCGACCGTGCGAGACATGATCAACGGTGACCGCTTCGGCAGTGAGGACAGACGGATGTCGGTACGTGATCCCCGTTACGAGCGTTCCCAGGCGGATCCTCTGCGTTGCCTGCGCGAGCGCCGCCAGAAGCGTCCACCCTTCGAGACACGGGCCGGACGGATCGCCGTAGAGAGGCTTGAAGTGATCGAACACCCACGCTCCGTCGAAACCGGCATCTTCCGCGTGACGTGTCCGACGCAGCAATTCATCCCACGAAAGCTGGTGCTGACTGACATCGATCCCGAATCTCATGAGAATCCTTTCTGTGTTGGTCGTCAGACGACGTCGTCGAGGAAGTCGCTCACGGTTGCAGCCAACTCGTCGTACTTCCCCCAGAAGAAATGATTCGCTCCGCGCATCTCGATGAAGCTCGCGCTGGACACGATCTCCGCCCACCCGCGACAGTCGGCGGGCTCCACCAACTCGTCGTTCGCGCCGCAGATGACTAGTAGGGGCGCGTCGATGTTGACGTCGTTGGGATCGGGCAGGCCATCCGTTACGCCCGGCCTCGCACGTACGGCGGGCGCGATCGCAACGCACGCAGCAAGATCGCGGTCGTGCGTCGTGTAGCGAACCGCAACGGCTGCACCGAACGACCACCCGGCGATCGCGACAGGGAACCCTTGAAAATGCTCCCGCGCCGCGTGGACCACGCCTGCGGCATCGGCCACCTCGGCTCGGCCCGTGGACGAAGTGCCCTGCGAGGCCCCGATGCCGCGGAAATTGAAGCGCAACACAGCCCAGTCTTCAGCGACGAGCGCATCCCTAACGGCAAGGAGGAGCGGAGCG
>JALZGD010000003.1:4686-7535 GCA_030861205.1 Actinomycetota bacterium | reverse complement strand
GATGACAGACAACGACGACCGCCTTCGGATCCTTCGGAGCGTCCAGGCAAGCCTCGAGCGCGAGGTCGTCTGTCGAGCGAACGTCTATCGCTCGCTCATGCGTGCTCATGCGTCCACCAGCGCGTTTCGGATCGCGGTTGCGGTCCGCTCCGCGTCGTCTTCGGATTCGTAGCGGGTCCGCGGCCAGAAGAACCCTCGTAGCCCGTCCTTCCTGCGACGCGGTACTACGTGCACGTGCAGATGAGGGACGCTCTGGCTGACCTTGTTGTTCAACGCTATGAAGGTCCCCTCGGCATCGATCGCAACCTGGATAGCGCGCCCCAATAGCTGCACGATCTCGAAGTACGGCCCGACTCGTTCTCGATCGAGGTCGTACAAGGTCTCGACGTGCTCTTTCGGAACGACGAGCGTGTGACCCTTGAACAAGGGTCGATGATCTAGAAATGCGATCGTCGATTCGTTTTCGAACACAACGTGCGCGAGCGATGGGTCGGCGACGACATCGCAGAACGCACACATGCCTGCGAGCCTACGGGGCTTAGGCCTACGTAAGAGGGGTAAACGACAGCACGTGAACACTGTGACGATGTGGCAGGACATCGCCTGCCCGTGGGCAACCCTCGCATTGTTACGGTTTCGAAGAGCAAGGGCGCGCCTCGGCCTCGACGACGAGGTCCAAGTCGATCTGAAAGCGTTCCCGCTCGAGCTCGTGAATTCGCGTCCGACGCCCAAGGGGACACTGGATGCCGAGATACCGGTCGCCGGGGGCCTAGAACCGGATTTCGGATGGCGCTTGTGGCGCAACGCACCGTCTGAATGGCCGGTCACGACGCTGCCGGCCCTCGAGGCGGTTTACGCGGCCAAGGAGCAGAGCCTGCGGCTCGCCGAGGATCTCGACATGGCCCTGCGACGCGCTCTCTTCTGTGACTCCGTCACGATCTCCATGCACCACGAGATCATCGAGATAGCGAGTTCGGTCGACGGGCTCGACGTCGAGTCGCTGCGCGGAGCCCTCGAGGCTGGGCGTTGCCGTGACCAGATCTTCACCGATAACCGCATCGCTTCCTCGACCGACGTCAAAGGAAGCCCACATTTCTTCCTTCCCGACGGTTCAGACGAACACAACCCTGGAGTCGAGCTGCATTGGACGCAAGACGGGAGAGGGATACCCGTCGTGGACAAGGACGATCCCGGGATATATGACTCGCTGCTGATGCGGGCAACCGAGACAGACGCCAAGGAGGACTTGTGATCGACAAGACGACCGTGGAGCAGCACGCGCGCACCCATGGCGAGGCGGTGGTAGCCGGAGACCTTCGGACCGCAGGCAGCAGCTTGACCAAGGACGCGCGCGATCAAGCCGGAGCGGTGATGGGCGCCCTCCCGAAGACCCTCGAGGCGGCGACCGTCGAGTCCGTCGATGAAGCAGACGAGGGGCTTGTCGCTCGCATCAAGTACACCGGCGAAGGGCGAGAAGTCGTCGTCGAGTCGCTATGGGAAGACCGGGACGGCGAACCCAAGATCGCGGCGTTACGGGTCGTCTGACCGAACCTTGGCTATCCTGAAGTCATGGAAGCCGACATCCACGGAGCGCAGCGGAAGACCCTCGATTCGTCCGTTCGCCCTCTCAACCCGAACGACGGCACGATGGGGATCCCTCTCAGGAATGGATCGGCTTTGCCCTTCGTCGTCTCTCGCACGTGGAGCGCGCCCGCCGGCTATTACGACGAGCGCTGGTTCTTGATCGATCCTTCATCGCGCGAAGTGCTTTACGAAGGCCCCCTTCGAACCGAGGCTCACATCTGGGGATTGCAGTCGCTGACAGAGCTACGCGACGAGATCAGGTCGCCGTTCCCGCTCGAGCCGGGCTCGTATCACATCGTTTTCTGGCTGGGCGGTGCCCTCAGCGGTGAGACCGAAGTCGTCGCGGCAGAGACCGCGGACGAGGGTGCGGGGCGCGCGGCCTGACCCGCGTTACTCGCCGACCCGTGCAATTCTGACGCGATGATCAGAACGCGCTCGTTGGTGACCGTCGTCCTTGCATCCGCAGTTCTCCTCTCGGCCTGCACGGCCCGCGCAACCCCCGGCCTCTCCGACCAGAAGGCTGCCCCCTCGGACAGCGCGTCTCCTACTAGTTCCGTCGCGCTCGTTCAGAACACGCAAGCTCCGCCGCACTCGAGCATCGCCGACCTCGTGAAACGAGACCTGCCGTCGGTGGTCAACGTCCGCGTTCGCGCGCTTTCGTTCAATGAGTTCGGCGGAGCGGAAGAGAACAAGGCCGAAGGGTCGGGCGTGATCATCGACCCCAGCGGAGTCATCCTGACCAACAATCACGTCATCGCGAACTCGGTGAAGGTGCACGTCGTTTTCAACGACGACCACGATCCGGTCGCGGGCACGGTGGTCGGCGCCGACCCCGACCACGACCTCGCAGTCGTCCGCGTTCCCTATGACGACCTATCGGCGATCCAGATCGGAAGCTCGGATCAGTTGGAGCTCGGCGACACCGTCGTTGCTATCGGGTTCCCCCTCGGTCTTGGCGGGCCGACGGTGACGCGCGGGATCGTCTCGGGCCAGAACCGGACCGTTAACGTCTCCAAGGAATCGGGAGGGACCGAGCATCTCGTCGGCCTGATCCAAACCGACGCGGCGATCAACCCCGGTAACTCGGGGGGAGCCCTGATCAACACGGCCGGTGAGCTCGTCGGGATCAACACCGCCGCGGCGAACGCCGGCTCGGCCGAGAACGTCGGTTTCGCGATCGCGATCGACCGCGCGTTGCCGGTGATCCAACAGATACTCACTAAGCGTCAGTCCGAACAGGCTTGGTTGGGCGTGCAGGTGGAGTC
>JALZGD010000003.1:1921-4676 GCA_030861205.1 Actinomycetota bacterium | reverse complement strand
CCACCGCCGCGGCCGAGCAGGTGGGCTACCCACCCGATGCCAGGGGAGCGGCGATCGTCACCGTGGTGTCCGTCGGGCCGGCGCGGAAAGCAGGCTTACGACCCGGTTACCTGATCGAGCAGATCGATTCGCACGACATCAATTCGGCGGACGATCTGACGAACGTGCTCGGCGAGTACTCGCCCGGGGATACCGTCGACGTGCAAGTGTTGACTCCGCAGGGATTGCAGACATTCACCGTCACCCTCGGGAACCGGCCGCGCACATTCGAAGGCTAGAAGGCCCCAGGGCCCGGCTAATGTGTCGTTGTGAGGGTCAAGCTTCGAAACCCCGATAGAACGGTCGAGATCTCCGGCCCAAAGCGCGTCGTCGACCTACTCCAAGCGCTCGACATCGTGCCGGAGTCGGTGCTCGTCATCCGCGACGCGACTCTGGTGACGCGAGACGAAGAGCTGGCGGACACCGACGAGCTGGAAGTCCGCCCCGTGCTCTCAGGCGGAGCAAGATGAAGTGCAAGGTGTGCCGCGAGCACGCCGTCGTCGATATCCGCCGCCACAACGCCGCGTTCTGCGCACCTCATTTCCTGGATCACTTCCGAGGGCAGGTAGCCAAGACGATCAAGCATTTCAAGATGTTTGGTCCCGACGACCGTCTCTTGGTCGCCGTGTCGGGCGGGAAGGACTCTCTCGCCCTATGGGACGTGCTCATGAATCTCGGCTACGACGCGACGGGCTTCTACCTCGATCTCGGCATCGGCGGTTATTCGACGAGATCGAAGGATGTCACCGTAGCGTTCGCCGAAGCGCACGACGCGAAACTGGTCGTGAGGTCGCTCGCGGGCGAGCACGGCTATACCGTGCCCGAGCTTTCGAAGCTGACCAAGCGCGTGCCGTGCTCGGGATGCGGGCTGAGCAAACGCTACGAGTTCAACCGCGCCGCTTTAGAAGAAGGGTTCGACGTACTGGTGACCGGTCACAACCTCGATGACGAAGTCGCGACTCTTTTCTCGAACGTCTTGCACTGGAACGTCGACATGCTCGGACGGCAATCACCCGTCCTTCACGAGAAGGTCATCGGTGATGGCGATCCACGCGGTCGCCTCGTCAAAAAAGTGAAGCCACTTGTCCGGTTGGCCGAGCGCGAGACTGCCGCGTACGCGGTCATAAGAGGTATCGACTACGTGGTCGAAGAGTGTCCGATGGTCGAAGGCAACACGCTGAATCGCTACAAGGATGCGGTCACCCTGCTCGAAGAGACCTCACCGGGAACCAAGCAACAGATGTATTTCGGGTTCCTCGACCGGGCGGCGGAAAGATTCCGTAAAGACGACGAGGCCGAATTGATCGGCTGCAACGTATGTGGGGCGCCGACCGTAGCGAGGCCCGACGTCGAGCCCGTCTGCTCGTTCTGCAGGACGAAGAATCTTGCTCTCGGGCGCAAGGGTCGGACGCGGACGACCGCGTCCCGATCGTGACGGCCCGGGGGCCCTTCAGGGCCGGCGAGCGCGTCCTGCTCATCGACGCCCGCCAACGTAGATACCTGGTGACGCTGGCAACCGGCCGCGACTTCCACTCTCACGTCGGGATCACGCACCACGACGACATAATCGGGCGCGAAGAGGGCGTCCTCGTTGCGAGCACGTCAGGCACGCACATGCAGGTGTTCCGGCCGACGCTGCAGGACTACGTCCTGAAGATGAAACGCGGCGCGCAGGTCGTATACCCCAAAGACATCGGCCTCATCCTCGTGAACGCGGACGTTTACCCGGGAGCGACTGTCGTCGAGGCGGGAACCGGATCGGGATCGCTGACGCTGGCACTGGCGCGCGCGACCGGCGAAGCAGGACGCGTCATCTCTTTCGAAGCCCGCGACGACCACCACGAGCAAGCGGTCGCAAACATCAACGCGTGGTACCAGTCGTTCGGACAGAAACCCGAGAACCTCGAGCTCCGCGTTGCCGACATCTTCGAGGCGGAGGACCTGCCACCTGTGGACCGGCTGATACTCGACCTCCCCGAGCCATGGCGCGCAGTGAGCACGACTGATCGTTTCCTGGTCCCGGGAGGGATCTTCTGCGCTTACCTGCCCACGATCCCGCAGGTGTCGCAGACCGTTGAGACGTTGCGGCCCGCCGGGTACGCGCAGATCGCCACGTTCGAGGGTTTGGTGAGGACGTGGAACGTGGACGGCCAATCAGTCCGCCCCGACCACCGGATGGTCGCTCATACGGGCTTCCTCATAACTGCGCGAAAGACGACTTGACAGCCCGCAACGCCGCAGCCCGAGCAACCTTTGTGGATACAGTTCGTTCCAGAACCAGGGAGTAGGATTTTCGCCCTAGGAGGTGGTCGCAGTCCCCGACGACGAGCTCGAGCGCAGGATCTCGGCATACGACCGCGAGGTTCAAGACCTGCAGGGTCAGCTCAAGCTCGTTCAGGATGAGCTCGCCCTAACGAAGCGCAAGCTCGAGGCAGCCCCCCGCCGCATCCACGAGCTCGAGAAGCGGCTGGCCCAAACTGCCGCCGAGCTTGCCGACTCCCACTCGAACACGGACCGTCTCGCGTCCACCCTTCGGGAAGCGCGCGAACAACTGGTTGCTCTCAAAGAGCAGGTCGAGAAGCTCTCCCAGCCTCCGGCGAGCTACGGGGTCTTTCTCGAGACGTTCGAGGACGGAACGGTCGATGTCTTCGTCAACGGTCGAAAGATGCGCGTCAACGCGTCTCCCGAAGTCGACATGACCGGCGTCTCTCGCGGA
>JALZGD010000003.1:0-1911 GCA_030861205.1 Actinomycetota bacterium | reverse complement strand
CGATGAACGTCGTCGACGTCTGCGAGTTCGAGATCCAGGGCGAGGTTGTCACCCTCAAAGAGATCATGGAGGACGGACGACGCGCGCTCGTCATCGGGCGCACCGATGAGGAACGCGTGGTCGAGCTCGCAGGACCGATCCTCGATGCTCGTCTGCGCAGTGGCGACAGCCTCCTTCTCGAACCGAAGTCGGGGCACGTCCTCGAAAAGCTCCCGAAACCCGAAGTCGAGGAGTTGATCCTCGAAGAGGTGCCGGACATCAGCTACGAGGACATCGGCGGGCTGGCGAGTCAGCTCGAAGAGATCCAAGACGCCGTCGAACTTCCGTTCCTGCACGCAGACTTGTTCCGTGAGCACGAGCTCGAGCCCCCCAAGGGGGTTCTCCTCTACGGTCCGCCGGGTTGCGGCAAGACGCTCGTTGCGAAAGCAGTCGCAAACTCGCTCGCAAAGAAAGTCGCCGCGAAGCTGGGCCGCGACGACCGGCGCTCTTACTTCTTGAACATCAAAGGCCCCGAACTGCTCAACAAGTACGTCGGTGAGACCGAACGGCAGATCCGGCAGATCTTCCAGCGTGCGAAAGAGAAGTCTGAAGAAGGCGTCCCGATCATCGTGTTCTTCGACGAGATGGACTCACTGTTCCGCACGCGTGGGTCGGGTATCTCCAGCGACATCGAGTCCACGATCGTTCCCCAGCTGCTCGCAGAGATCGACGGAGTCGAGACGCTCAAGAACGTCATCGTCGTTGGCGCATCGAACCGAGAGGACCTCATCGATCCGGCGATCCTCCGCCCCGGGCGCCTCGACGTGAAGATCAAGATCGAGCGCCCAGACGCAGATTCGGCGTGCGACATCTTTGCCAAGTACCTAACGCCGACGCTCCCGATCGCGCAGAGCGAGATCGAGCGCCACGGCTCGGCAGGGAAGGCCGTCGAAGCGATGATCGCCGTAACTGTCGAGAAGATGTACTCGGACGACGACGACAACCGTTTCCTCGAAGTTACTTACGCCAACGGCGACAAGGAGACCCTGTACTTCAAAGACTTCTCTTCCGGCGCCATGATCGAGAACATCGTCAGGCGCGCAAAGAAAACCGCCATCAAGCGAGCCATCGCGGGCGAGGAGCGGGGCATCAACACCGACGACCTACTCCGCGCGATCGTGCAGGAGTACCGCGAGAACGAGGACCTACCGAACACGACGAACCCGGACGACTGGGCCAAGATCTCCGGGAAGAAGGGCGAGCGCATCGTCTACATCCGCACGTTGGTCGGCGAGCACAAGGAAGACGCGGGGCGCCAGGTCCAGAGCGTCCAAACCGGACAGTACCTCTAGCTCCCGCCCGTCTCGGGCACGACGGCGGCCGCTTTCGATGCTCATCCCGTCGTAGATTGAAGCGATGGCGATCCCAAAGATCTGCGGCATCGAGACCGAATACGGGATCTCCGCGCGCGGATCGGCCGAGTTCAATCCGATCCTGACGTCGTCCCTGTTGATCAATGCCTACGCCACGCCTGCGTTCCGGCGTGTCAAGTGGGACTACGAAGAAGAGAATCCTCTGCGCGACGCTCGCGGCTTCGATCGTGGAGCGCCGGAGGCCCCCATCGAAGACGACACGAGCTTGGTCAACGTGATCCTGCCGAACGGTTCGCGCTATTACGTCGACCATGCGCACCCCGAATATTCGAGCCCAGAGTGCTCCAACGCTCGCGATGTTGTGATCTGGGACAAAGCGGGGGAGCGAATCCTCGAAAGCTCGATAGCCGCCGCGACGTCGATCGCTCCGCAGGGCGACCGCATCTTCATCTACAAGAACAACTCCGACGGCAAGGGCAACTCGTACGGTTGTCACGAGAACTACCTCGTCAGCCGCGAAACGCCCTTCCCTCAATTGGTAAAGCATCTGATCCCGTTC
>JALZGD010000063.1:334-10478 GCA_030861205.1 Actinomycetota bacterium | reverse complement strand
ACGGCTGCAGCGGTCGCGCTGCTCATCGTCGTCTTTGTAGGGGACGTGACGATGAGCGACTCATTCGATGCCGCACGGTGGAGAGCCGGGCAAGTGGGTGTTGCCTCGGGCGTTTCCGCCACGGATGTCGATGCGGGCTTCGAATGGGTCGGGTTCCATTACAGCGGCATCGCGGGTCCGTCGTCGCTTCGACGATCGCAAGTGACGCCGCCGGGTTACATGTTCTATTTCCCACGGTCGGGCGCCTGCATCATGGTGTCGGCCACTCCGTTGCCCGCACCCGACAACGTTCAGGTCGGGAAGGTGGCGTATCGAGGAACGTTCTTGCTCGGAAGCAATGAGCTGTTCGTCTATAGGAACAAACCGGCGTGCGAGCTCGCTAGCTGACTCAGACGACTTTTGCGATCCATGAGGGCCACAGTGGGTTCGTGAATACGAAGAACGCAATGAACCCGATCGCTGCCAACCGCACGTCACGAACGAGACCGTTTTTCATCGCGCCAACAAACGACGGCGCGCCCAACCATGCGAGTAGCGTGAGGATGTCCCACGGGAACGCTTGATGGAACAGCAACAGGAAGATCGTCAACCATGCCGCGACGGCAACGTCGACCCACGACCGAGCGATCGCAAGAGTTACGCAGATCGCCGTCATCACCACGAGGAAGGCAATCACCGCTCGCACGTTCACGGACTCAACTTGGATGCTGACCGGGTTGTTGATCGGAAGCCGGTCCAGCTGTGGCCACAGGGTGACGAACACGTATCCCGAGATCAGGCTGAGAACCGCAGCGACGGCGAGTTGGACGTAGTTCTTCGTTCGCCACCTGCTCCATTGCTTGTCGCGAGCGATGATGAAGAGCGCATAAAAGACATAAGGGATGAGGTATAGCGCGCGGAAATGAAGGAATAGCGCGGCACTGAACGCCAGCAACGCCTCGGACCCGCGGCGCTCGCTCAAGAACTTCGCGCTGAGGATCAACGGCGCGATCGTCGCCGCTTCGTAGAAGCCCTCGAGCGTCCAGTGCACGATCTCGCCGTAAGCAAGAACCGCCCCCAACAGACCGAGGATGCGCGTACCTTCGCCGGCAAATGCAGTGCGCAAGAGGAAGTAGATCGACACGTGGGCGTAGATCACGAACAAGAAGATCAACAACCGATCCGCGCCACTCAACGACAGGTCCGTGAACGAATAGAGCAGGGCGATGGGGGCCGTGAGCAAGAGATCGCCCGGAGGATGGAATCGTGGGTACACGGCCCAGCTCGACAGGAACGGCTTGTCCTTCGGCCATCCCGGTATCCAGCTTGCGGCCACCCCAGGCGTCGGGAGATGGAGGATCTTCTGGATGTCGTGCGGCAACGTGGCCTGCTCGTCGGGGGTCAAGACGTGGCCTTGCGCCGCAAGCGGCTCTTTCCAGATGTCGGTACCCGCATAGGTGAAAAGCCGAGCGGTGTTCATGTGCGAGAAGTGATCCGTGTAGACACCGCAATCGAGATCAGCCGTGGGGCTACAGAGGTGATGACCGAGCGCCCACGACGACCACACGATCAACGAGACAAGCGTCAGCTGGAGCGCTCGATCTCTCTGGATCGCAGCTCGGAACCCACGCTTGCCCGAGGCGATCTCAGCCACCGGGCGCCGTCGCGGCGGTCGATACACTGCACCGGTTTGAAGCGGCGCGGTCTAGGAGGGGTGCTCGGTGATCTTGTCGGATCGGGACATCCTCGCGGCCGTGGAGCAGGGCCGTATCGGGATCGACCCTTTCGACGCAGACGACGTGCAGCCGTCGTCGGTCGACCTTCACGTCGACCGCTTGTTTCGCACGTTCCACAATGCCCGGCATCCGTTCATCGACGTCAAGAAGCCTATGGAAGATCTCACGGAGCTCGTCGAGGTTCCCGGCGATGAGGCATTCATCCTGCACCCCGGCGAGTTCGTCCTGGGTTCCACCTCCGAGTACGTCAAGCTGCCCGACGATCTCGTGGCCCGGCTCGAAGGCAAGAGCTCGCTCGGCCGCCTCGGTCTCTTGATCCACTCGACCGCCGGGTACGTCGACCCCGGCTTCGAGGGTCATCTCACCCTCGAGCTGTCGAACGTCGCGAACCTGCCGATCACGATCTATCCGGGCATGAAGATCGGACAGATCAGCTTCTTCGCGCTGTCGTCGCCGGCCGATAACCCGTACGGATCCGGGCGGGTGGGCTCGAAGTACCAGGGCCAGCGCGGCCCCACCCCGTCCCGTTACTACGAGAACTTCCGATGAGCGAAGAAAAAATCGTCGCGCCGGACCCCGTCCACGAGCCCGAGGCCTACCAGCAAGCGCTTCTGGGCCTTCTCGGCGGACGCGACCCGATCGAAGTCCTGGCGCTTACGCCCGAGTTGTTCGAGGAGAAGACGTACGGGCTCGACATCGCGACTCTCCAGAAGGCGCCGGAGCCGGGCGAGTGGTCGGTCGAGGAGCTGCTGAAGCATTTCTTCCATGGAGAGATCGTGTATTCGTTCCGGTGGCGCATCACGCTCGCGCAAGACGGCGTCGCCTATCCCGGCTACGACCAAGACGAGTGGAACCACCTGGTCACGCCCCCGTTCCCCGAGATGCTGGCCGCGTTCGCCGCGCTGAGGCGCGCCAACGTCGAGCTCTTCGAAGAGACACCACGCGAGCAGTGGTCCAAGACCGGGATGCACGCCGAGCGGGGCCCGGAAAGCTTCGAGATGACGGTCAACCTGCTCGCAGGCCACGACCTGGCTCATCTGAAGCAGCTAGATCAGACGATCGCCGCCGTCACCTAAGTCTTCAGGTGGTCTGAGCGTCGTCCGGGCCGACTGCGGTTCCGGTTACCTCTCCAGGAGCGCGCGTCGCCTCGTATCCGTTGCCGTTCCCGTTGGTCGCAGTCCCCGCAGTGGATTCCGGATGGAACTCGATCGAGCTCAACAGGATCTGTGCCACGTCGCGCACGGCCATGTCCGCGTGCCGTTCCTGAACACCGTCGGAGAGCATGATGTTGCAGAACGGACAACCGACGGCGAGCGTGTCGGACGCGGACGCGAGTGCTTCGTCGGTTCTCTCGTTGTTCATCTTCTTGCCCATGCGCTCTTCCATCCACATGCGGCCCCCACCGGCGCCGCAGCAGAACGTCGTGTGACCGTGACGATGCAGCTCGCCGTATTCGGTTCCGGGGATCGACTCGATCACGTGACGCGCGCCTTTCCACACGTCGTTGTGGCGCGAGAGGTAGCACGGGTCGTGATAAGTCACGCGCTCGTTCAGCGCACCTTGCGGCGCGAGGCGTCCTTCCTCGACCAGCTGTGCCAGGAACTCGGTGTGGTGGATGACTTCGTAGACGCCGCCGAACTGCGGGTACTCGTTGAACAACGTGTTGAAGCAGTGAGGGCACGCCGTAACGATCTTCTTGACCTTGTTCTCGTTTAGTAGCTCGACCGCTTGCTGCGCGAGCATCTGGTAGATGTACTCGGCCCCCATGCGGCGCGCCGGGTCGCCATTGCAGGATTCGTCCGCACCGAGGGTCGCGAACTTGACGCCTGCGATCTGCATCAACTTCGCGAAGTCGTAAACCACCTTCTTGTTTCGATCGTCGTACGCGCCGGCGCATCCAACCCAGAACAAAACCTCGGCATCGGGAGCCTCCGAGATGTGTGGGACCTCCAGCGGCTCTTGTTTCGACGTCCCTTTCGTCCAATCGGTGCGCGCTTGGGGCGGCTGTCCCCACGGGTTGCCGGACGTCTCCATGTTCTGCAACGCCGACTGCATCTCGCGCGGGAAGCGCGATTCGCTCATCACGAGGTTCCGTCGCATGTCGATGATGTGATCGATGTGCTCGATGTTCACCGGGCACGCTTGCACGCACGCGCCGCACGTCGTGCAATCCCAGATCACCTCGTCTTCGACCACGTCCGGGTTCAGCGACGGTAGTTGGCCTACGAGCTCTTTGAAAGCGTCCTCACCGCTCCGTTGCGCGCGCAGAAGAGCGGGCCCCTGTTCGAACAGTTGATCGCGCAGGTCCATGATCAGGAGCTTCGGAGACAGCGGCTTGCCGGTGTTCCACGCGGGGCATTGGCTCTGACACCGGCCGCACTCGGTGCACGTGTACGCATCGAGTAGCTGCTTCCACGTCAAGTCGGTTATGACCGCGGCCCCCAACTTGTCGTCTTCCGTCATGTTCTCGATGTCGATGTCCATCGGCTTCAGGGCGCCTTTCGGGCGCTCGGACGTGAAGAGGACGTTGAAGGCCGACGTGATGATGTGGAGGTGCTTCGAGTTCGTGATGTAAACGAGGAACCCGAGGATGATCAGCGAGTGCCACCACAAGAAGATGGTGTCCAGCGCTTTGCGTGTGTTGAGCGATGCTCCCTTCATCGCGCCGGCAACCCAGTTGGAGAACGGCGTCCACGAAGTGTCGTAGGGGAAGTGACCGAGCGCGATCTCGGCGGCCCGAGCGAGCAGGATCGTGACCATGATCGACCCGATCGCGATCAGGATGTAGTCCGCTTCCTTCAAGTGGGAGCCCCGGAAGCGGCCGGGCCGCTGGATCTTGCGGATGCCGAACGCGATGACGATCCCGACGAGAACGAGCGCAACGAACAGGTCCTGGAGCGCCCCCAGGGGGCCCCAGCGGCCGATCAATGGGATGTGGAACCCCGTGGTGAAGACCGCGCCGAACGCCTCGACGATGGTCGTGAAGAGGATCAAAAAGCCCCAGAAAATGACAAAATGCATCAACCCGGGGACCGACCATTGCAGGAGCTTTCGCTGGCCAAGGACCACGACGAGCTGGTCCTTGATCTTCCGGGCATAGCTCTCGGGCTTGCGGTCGTCGTCCTGCCCGAGGCGGAGGAAGCCGACGAGATCCCGCACCCTGAGCGCGAACGCGCCGAGGGTCACGAGGACGAGCGCCGCCATGACGACCCGTGCCAAGCCTGACACCTAGTAATAGCTCCTTCGACGCTCGATCCCACCGCTACCAGGCGCTTTTCCGAGCGGAGTATAGGTGTGGCCGGGCCCCCTGGGTACGCCCTGGGCCCGTTCTGGCTCGCGGCTTGCTCGGTCTGCTGGCTCTTTATCTATTTGTCGACAATAGGCACCTCGAGACGACAGGGCGATCGCTTCCGCGGGGGAATAGTCCGTGCTCGACCAGAGTTGACAATGATGCACTCAACTTGCATCATTGAGCGCACTCATATCTAGCGAAAACCGGCCGAATCACGGCACGGACCCGAGGAGGAAAGCAGATGGCAAAGGCAGTCGGAATCGACCTCGGCACCACGAACTCGGTAGTGGCGGTGCTCGAAGGAGGAGAGCCCACGGTGATCCCGAACGCTGAGGGCGGTCGCACGACCCCGTCGGTCGTCGCGTTCTCGAAATCCGGCGAGATCCTGGTCGGCGAGGTTGCGAAACGGCAGGCGATCACCAACCCCGACCGGACGATCCGCTCGATCAAGCGGCAGATGGGCACCGACCACAAGATCGACATCGACGGGAAGGGATGGGGCCCCCAGGAGATCTCGGCTCGCATCTTGATGAAGCTCAAGGCCGACGCCGAGGCGTATCTCGGCGACAAGGTGACCGAGGCAGTCATCACCGTCCCCGCTTACTTCGACGACGCTCAGCGTCAGGCAACCAAGGAAGCCGGTCGCATCGCCGGCCTCGAGGTCCTGCGCATCATCAACGAGCCGACCGCGGCCGCACTCGCGTACGGCCTCGACAAAGCCGATGGCGACCAGACGATCCTCGTCTTCGATCTCGGGGGCGGGACGTTCGACGTCTCTCTGCTCGAGCTCGGTGAGGGCGTCTTCGAGGTCAAGTCGACGTCTGGGAACACAAATCTCGGGGGCGACGACTGGGATCAGCGGGTGATCGATCACCTCGTCAAGACGTTCAAGGACCAGAACGGCGTCGACCTCAGCAAGGACAAGATGGCGCTGCAGCGTTTGAAGGAGGCTGCCGAGAAGGCGAAGGTCGAGCTCTCTTCAACGCAGTCGACCAACATCAACCTTCCGTTCATCACAGCAACCGAGCAGGGGCCGCTCCACTTGGAGATGACCCTTTCGCGCAGCGAGTTCGAGCGCATGACCGAGGACCTGCTCGACAAGTGCAAGGGACCGTTCAACCAGGCGATCAAGGACGCCGGCATCTCCGTCTCCGCGATCGATCACGTCATCTTGGTCGGTGGTTCCACGCGCATGCCGATGGTGAGGAACCTCGTGAAGGACCTGACCGGCGGGAAAGAGCCGCACCAAGGAGTGAACCCCGACGAGGTCGTGGCCGTAGGCGCGTCGATCCAAGCCGGTGTCCTCCGTGGTGAAGTGAAGGACGTTCTGCTTCTCGACGTGACGCCGCTGTCGCTCGGCGTCGAGACCAAGGGTGGCGTGTTCACCAGGTTGATCGAGCGCAACACGACTATCCCGACTAAGCGGTCCGAGATCTTCACGACCGCGGACGACAACCAGCCATCGGTCGAGATCCACGTTCTGCAGGGCGAGGCCGAGATGGCGTACCGAAACAAGTCGCTCGGCAAATTCCAGCTGACGGACATCCCCCCCGCACCCCGCGGTATGCCTCAGATCGAGGTGACGTTCGACATCGACGCGAACGGGATCGTGAACGTCGCAGCGAAGGACCTCGGTACCGGCAAAGAGCAGTCGATGACGATCACCGGTGGCACGAAGCTGGCGGACGACGAGATCCAGCGCATGATGAAAGAGGCCGAAGCGCACGCCGACGAGGACAAGAAACGGCGCGAGGAGGCAGAGGTCCGCAACCAGGCCGATAACGTCATCTATCAAACCGAGAAAACGGTTAAGGAGCACGGCGAGAAGCTCGACGACTCCGACCGCAAGCTCGTCGAGGACGCGCTGCAAGAAGCAAAGGACGCTCTTGGTGGGGGCGATGTGGATCGCATCCGCCAGACGACAGAGTCTCTCTTGACTGCATCGCAAAAGTTCGCCGAAGTGATGTACCAGCGAGCGCAGCAGTCGGCGGCGCCCGAGTCGGGCGGTGAGGACGAGGTCGTCGATGCCGAAGTTGTCGACGAGGGCGGCGAGCAGCAGTCCGCTTGATGACGCCCGAGCGAGGTGTACCGATCAAAGTGAAGGTTGAAGACAAACGCCATACCGCTACCGCGGCGGAGTCGGCTCCGGTCGAGGATGCCGCGGCTCAGGACGTGGCTGAAGAACAACACATACTCGAGACCGAGACGCAGCACGATTACTTAGCGGATCTGCAACGTCTGCAGGCGGAGTTCGACAACTACCGCAAGCGGATGATGAAAGAGCAGGCTGCTGCAGCTGCCCGCGCCGGCGCGCGGATCGTCGAGAGTCTCCTGCCGGTTCTCGACAACTTCGAGCGGGCCATATCGCACGGGGAAGGCGGTGCCGGCGTCGAGCTGGTCTTCAAAGAGCTTCGATCCGTGCTCGAGCGCGACGGATTGCAGGAGATCGCAGCCGAAGGGGCTGCCTTCGACCCCCAGATCCACGAGGCGGTCGAGTCGCACGACGATCCCGATGTCGATCAACCGGTGGTGCGCACCGTCTACCGACGCGGGTATCGGTTCAAGGATCAATTGCTGCGACCCGCGATGGTGGTTGTCGCGCGGCCGGCAGACCCAGCGGACGATTCCGGGGCCGGCAACACCGACGACACAACACAAGAAAAGGGCTAACTGTGTCTCAGCGCGAGTGGGCGGACAAGGATTACTACAAGGTCCTCGGCGTCTCGAAAACCGCAACGAAAGACGAGATCAAAAAGGCGTATCGCAAGCTCGCGCAGAAGTACCACCCGGACGCGAACGAGGGTGACTCCGAGTCCGAACGTCGTTTCAAGGAGATATCGGAAGCGCACGCGATCTTGTCGAACGACGAGAAACGTCGCGAGTACGACCAGCTACGCGCCTTCAACGAAGCAGGAGGCGAGCGCGTTTATGGCTTCACTCCGGGCCAGGGCGGCGGCGTGCGGATCAACATCGGTGATCTGGGCGATCTCTTCGGTGGCGGTTCGGGTGGAAGCCCGTTCGACGACCTGCTCGGCGGCTTCGGGTTCGGGTCGCAACGCGTGCGGGGGCAGGATCTCGAAACTCACGCGGATCTGACTTTCGACGACGCCGTGGCCGGTGCAACCGTCACGATCAACGGCACAAAGGTGCGGATCCCGGCCGGGGTCAAAGACGGCGCCCGGATAAAGATCGCGGGAAAGGGTGGCCCTGCTCCGAACGCGGGCCAGCCGGGCGATCTATACGTCGTAGTTCGTGTGGCGCCGCACCCGTTCTTCCGTCAGAAGGAGAACGGCGGTCTCGAGGTAACCGTCCCTGTGACGTTCACCGAAGCCGCTCTCGGAACGCGCCTAGCGGTACCGACGCTGGATGGATCGGTGACCGTGAAAGTCCCGGCCGGAACGCGCAACGGCAAGCGTCTGCGCGTGAAAGGTCATGGAGCGCCGCGCGGCAAGAACGGCCGCGGCGATCTCTTCGTGGTCATCGAAGTCGAGGTTCCGCAGAAGCTGACGAAGGAAGAGAAGGAGCTGCTCGAGCGCTTCGCCCAGGTCCATAAGGAGAATCCTCGCGAGCACCTCGAACGGGCGATGGTTCGAGATCGCAAGGCTTCCTAGCAGGAGGTCACTGTGGCTGCAGAAGACGAACGTCGGACCGGGCGCGACGCTGACGGCCGCACCCAAGCGATCTACATCATCTCCGTTGCGGCCGAGTTGGCCGGTGTTCATCCGCAGACATTGCGCGTGTACGAGCGAAAGGGCTTGGTGCGCCCGGAGCGCACGCAAGGCAACACGCGGCGTTATTCGGAAAGGGACATCGCCCTCCTGAGAAAGATCCAGGAACTCACGAACGAGGGGATCAACCTCGCAGGTGTTACGCGCATCCTCGAGCTCGAAGAAGAGGTTGCCGACCTTCGAACACGCTACGAGCACGCTCTCGAGGAGATCGATCGCATTCAGCACTCGATAAAGGAAGCGATCGACTCGCAATCCAGGATGGCATTGGTTCCGTTCAAGGACGTGCGCCGCGTTCGGCGAGCGATGAAGGCCGATGCCATCGATGATGCGGGACGCCGTCGTACGTTCCCGGCCCCCCCGATCGGTCTTTAGTGCCTGAACACTAGGCTCGGCGTGGGATGTCACTAGAGCCTCGGCTGGTCGTCGACGGTGACGGCGGCGCGGTCGTCGTGCTGGGCCCGGGTGCGGGCGCCGGTCTCGACAGCGACTTCATGACTTTCTTCGCCGAGCATCTCGCGGCGTCGGACCTCACAGTCGTCAGATTCAATTTCCGTTACATCGAAGAGGGACGGAAGGCCCCCGACCGACAGGCGGTCCTAGAACAGACGTACTCCAGCGTTCTCGATCACGCCCGCGCTCGATTCGATGAACGCCCGGTGGTCATCGGTGGGAAGTCGATGGGCGGCCGGATCGCGTCCCACGTTGCGGTCGAGAAAGAAGTAGATGGCCTCGTCTTCCTGGGATACCCGCTGCATCCGCCGGGACGGCCCGACAGGATGCGGGACTCGCACCTTTACGAGATCGAAGCTCCGATGTTGTTTGTCGAGGGGACGCGCGATCCGTTCTGTCCGCTGGAGACGTTAGAGACCGTCCGTCGTTCGCTGCGCAACAGCACTCTTGTAGTCGTCGACGACGGAAACCACTCTTTCAAGGTTCGAAAATCGTCTGGGCGATCCACCAAGGATGCGTGGCTGCAAGCGGCAGACCATGTCGCCGCGTGGGTGAAAGGGCTTCGCCCGGTATAGGAATACGCCGTGACGAAGATCGAAGACTACGCAGTTATCGGCGATACGCACTCGATCGCGCTCGTCTCTAAACAAGGTTCGATCGATTGGCTTTGTCTGCCCAGGTTCGACTCTCCGTCGACGTTCGGCGCGTTACTGGACGCCGATCAAGGTGGTTATTGGCGCATCGCTCCAAGAGAACGAGCAAGGTCGCGGCGTCGCTACTTGCAGGACAGCCTCGTACTGGAAACTACTTTCGAAACCGATGCCGGATCGGTCAAGGTGACCGATTGCCTCCCGCTCGAAGAGACGTCGGACCCGCACGACCCACGCATGGTTCATCCCGAAGATCTCGTCGTCCGAGTCGTGCGCGGCGTGCAAGGAGCAATCGAGCTGGAAATG
>JALZGD010000063.1:0-324 GCA_030861205.1 Actinomycetota bacterium | reverse complement strand
TCTCGCCGTGGATGCGACAGCTCGACGAGAAGACGGTTCAAGCGATCGGCGGTCCCGACGCCCTCGACCTATTCGCCGACGTGGACCTGCACGTAGAGGACTGCGCCGCGCGAGCGACTTTCTCGATCAGCGAAGGAGAGAAGGTTGCTTTCGTCGCTGCATACCGCCCGTCGCACGTCACCGGCGAGAGATCGGGTCTTCTTGTGTATGCCGAAGAGCTGGTCGAGAGGACCGACGAGTTCTGGCGTGCGTGGGTCGGTAGGTGTGATGCCGAGGGCCGTTACCGCGACGCCCAGGTGCGAAGTCTTCTTACGCTCAAGGCAC
>JALZGD010000237.1 GCA_030861205.1 Actinomycetota bacterium | reverse complement strand
ACGGTGAGCCTCATCGAGCCCGGGCCCATACCGACCGAGGGTTTCCCGCAGACGGCGCTCTTGGGCAACCCACTGTTGCGGCTCGCCGTCGGATCGGCCGACGACGTGTCGAAGGCGATCAGGAACACGATCGCGTCGAGCAAGATGCAGCGTGTTGTGCCGCGCTGGTATTACGCGCTGCAGATCCCGCGGCTCGTGTGCCCTCCGCTGTATCGAGCGGTGCAAAGCCGCGTGATCGCGAATATCCCCCGGTGACTAGCCGGTCGGATCCTTCGTCCACGTAAAGCCGCGCTCCTTATCAAAGCCGCGTCCGTAGCTGCGGTGGATCGCACCCGAGCGTGAGTAGCCGTCTCTCAACAGAGCTTCGTTCGATAGCTGGACGAAGCGATACGCGAATCCTCGATCGGTGACGTCGACGAGCGCGTAGCCGAACGGGTAGTCGCGAGGTATCCCGACTTCCTGGACCACGACGGAGCCGTACGTGCGCGGTCGTGCGTTCCGATGTGTGTGGCCGGCAAAAACGCCCCACACGTTTCCCGAGTCGACGGTCGCGTGCAGCCGACCGGAGTCGACGTCACGTAGCCCGAACAACACAGGAGGGAACGACGTGAACGGTTGGGGCGGATGGTGCAGGAAGACGAACGCGGGTGGCGAGCCGGGGGCCGCGACCTCCGCGAGGACCTCGTGCTGCGGCACCGACAGGGCACCGCGAACGATCGCGCCGCCCTGTCCCGACTCGAAGGTTCCGGTGACGAGGTTGAACGGCGGGAACGGGGACATCGCATGCTCTACGGAGTCGAGGACCGCGAAGCGGACGCCTTTGTGCTCGCGCAGGGCGCCGTCGGCTACACGTCCGAAGAACCGTTCGAAGTACTCGCGGCCTGTCAGTTGCTCGAGCTCGAACGACATCACGTCGTGGTTGCCCATCATCGTGAGGAAAGGCATCTCTAGATCGCCGAGCACTTTTGCGGCGAGCTCGAACTCGTCGAGATTGCCGTGGTCGGTGATGTCGCCCAGCTGCACGACGAGTTCCGCCCCGGATGCATTGAGGTCCTCGATCGCGGCGCGAGCCATGACCTCCCCGTGAGGGGACCCGATGTGGATGTCGGCAAGGATCCCGAACCTGAACCTCACGTCGCCGGGAGGCTCGACGCTGACGGGCGCCAGAGCCTCGAATCCGGGGGCCGCGGGAAGTTCGGTTGGAAGACTGAGGGACTCCTTCTCCTCGAGACCGAGCTTGCGCAGGCCGTCGGAGTCCGCCGTGAAGTCCGCCGCGTGCCCGTCGACCCAGTCGCCCAGTCGAGCCAGGAAGAAGTCCGACAGCGGAGCCTCACCCGGCCCGCGTCCTACGAGGCTCGCGATCCACTCTGCGTGCCTGGCGACCAGCTCTTTATCCGAGTCCCGCCGGGCTCCCGCGAGCGCGTCGTCGATGATGCTCGCTCTGTCGTGAGCTCGGGCCCCCGATGCCGCCCAGCGGGCGTCGCTGCGTGCCCACCCCTCGTACGTTTGTGCTCGCGCCTCTTCGACGATCCAGGCCGATCTCAGCAGGTCGGTGACGATCTCGTTCGCGAGGTCTGTGCGCATGCGGGGGCCGAGGATAGTGGGCCGCGAAGTCTTCCCGAACAGAGGGATAAAGGCTTGCGCGGCGGCGAGACCCGTTCTTTAATCGAGCGACTTCCCCTTGGACACGCTCTAGTCGCGCGCGCGAAAAGACAGGGGGAGACCGGTGAGCATCGCCCATCAGGTGGCAGAGATCCGTCGGACGACCGACTGGGACCAGTACTTCCTGAACATCGCACGCGAGACCGCGACCCGCTCCAATTGCATCCGGCGCACGCACGGCGCGGTGATCGTCAAGAATCGCCGCATCTGCGCTACCGGGTACAACGGACCTCCGTCCGGCCACGCCCACTGCGATGAGGGGGCATGCCCTCGGGCGCACAGCGACGCGCCGAGTGGTTGGGGCCACGACAACTGCATCGCGATCCACGCGGAGGCGAACGCGATCCTGTACTCGTCCCCCGAAGAACGTGACGGGGCGAGCATCTACATCACGGGCGTGCCGTGCTTCACGTGCTCGAAGTTGATCGCGAACTCCGGGATCACCGAAGTCGTGACGACGGGCGAGCCTTACGAGGACTGGGACCGAGTGAAGGACTTCCTACTCAACTGCGACGTGAGGGTCCGAGTTCTCCATTAACTCCCTCGGCCGCTGTGGTCTAGCGGGTCCACTGGTCGGCTGGTGCGACCGGTGCAGTGGTCAGCCGACCGATCGACCACACCGACCGATCGATCACAGCGACCACTGGACCACGCGTTTACAGAGTGCGGGTACTTGGCTTCTTCCATTCGAGCAGCGTTGCGAGACGGCTGCGGGATAGCTCGACGTGCGTCATCCCTTCTTCGCTGGCGCGGCTGATCGCTCTCGCGACATCTCGTCCCGGACGCACGATCGCCGGCATGTCCCGGCGCACGTGCTCCGGCAGCGGCGAGGCGAACGGAGCCGTGATGATCGAAACGAACAGCGTGCCGCCGGGACCGAGGACTCGCACGAGCTCGGCCACTGCGGATTCCATCTGTGGGATCACCTGAAGCCCGTTGGTCGATATGACCGCCGCGAAGGAGCCATCGTCGAATGGCAGGCGATGGGCGTCCGCCCGCACAGCGAGCAGATTCTCCAATCGGTCTTCCCGAGCGACGCGGCTCGTTTGCTCGACCATCCCTTGAGCGATATCGACGCCTACGACGATGCCGGGATGCTTGCGAGCGATCTCGCGCGTGAAATAAGCCGTTCCCACGGGCATGTCGAGGATCGGGCCCCCGTCTGCAGCCGCAACGGCATCGCGGCCCTGTTCGAACGCAAGCGAATTGATGTCCCCCCCGAAGAGCTTGAACCCGCCGTGTACGACCAACGGCTCGTAGAGCCGGTCCGCAAGAAACGAGTACGCGCCGCTGATGAAACGCTGGACGGGATCCACCGGGGGCTAGACGGCCTATGCGTTCTGTAGGCGTTCGAACGTGCAATCGCGCGGAGCTACGTCTTTGTTCATGCCTTTGAACGATGGTGCTCGCAAGCGACCCTGGCTGGTGAGCTCTCGAAACTCGACCGTCGCAACCAGTTGCGGCTCGACCCAGTGCGGATCGCGGATCGGCTTCCCGAACCTGCCGGTGCTCATGTCGCGCAGATCGCCGACGAACGGTTTCTCATCCGTCTCGATCTCCTTGAGCTGCGGCATCAGCTCATCGAGCTTCTTCTCGGTAAAGCCTGTGCCGACCGACCCCACGAATCGCAACGCGCCGTCCTCGTAGGCACCGACAAGGAGCGAACCGAAAGTCGTTCCCCGTGACCCTTCACCGCGTGACCATCCACCGATGACCAATTCCGCGTCGTGAAGCGTCTTGATCTTGATCCAGTGCTTAGCTCGACGGCCCGGCTGGTAGGGGCAGCCGCGCTTTTTGGCGACGATCCCCTCGAGACGCTGGGCACTCGCTGCTTCGAACAACGCGATGCCATCGCCTTCGACCATCGACGAGACCTGTACGCATTCGTTCGGGACGATCAACTCCGTGAGTAGTTCTTTTCTCTTCTCCAGAGGCTCCGAGATGATCGAGCGGCCGTCGAGATACAGAAGGTCGAACGCGACGTAGAGGACGGGCATCTGCTTCGACATCCGTTCGATCTCACGTGGGTTCTGCAGGTTCATGCGTGACTGCAACCGTTCGAACGAAGGGCGGCCGTCGGAAAG
>JALZGD010000236.1 GCA_030861205.1 Actinomycetota bacterium | reverse complement strand
TCGATCACGACTTGGCGGCTATGGGTCTCGCCGGGAGCCTTGCCCGTGAAAACCACTTCGGCACTCGCGGGGGCCTCGTCGAGCAAGGCCGGCGCGACGAGGCGGTCATAGAGAACGACTTCACAGGAACGGAGCAGGCGCAGGCCGCGAGCCGTGATCAGTCCCGGGTCGCCGGGACCGGCCCCGACAAGGTAGACCCGGCCCTGGGTCACGGCTGCTGCGGCGTCGGTGCAGACTCGCTGCGGATCGCAGCGAGGATCTCGTCGCCGCCGGCGTTGAGCAAAGCGACGGCCAGCTCGGAACCGAGCGCGGCGGCTTCGGCGGTCGGTCCCGAGATCCGATCTCGCAGACCCAGGCCGCCGTCGAAGTCACCCAGGAACGCCGTGACGACCAACTCGCTGCCGTTCGCGCGAGCAAGACACCCCAGCGGAACCGAGCACCCACCTTCGAGCCGCTCTGCGAATGCGCGTTCACACGAGACCTCCGCTCGAGTGTCTGCATCGTCGATCGCCGCGAGTAGCTCCAAGACATCCGGACGGTCGATGCGAGCCTCGACCGCGATCGCGCCTTGCGCGGGGGCCGGGATCCAGCGGGAGGGATCGAGCGGAGCGGTGTCTGCGTCGGCCTCGAGCCGTTCGATACCCGCAGCAGCAAGGATCGCCGCGGCAACCTCGCCGTTAGCGACTTTCTTGAGACGCGTATCGAGATTTCCGCGGAGCTCCACAAGCTCGATATCGCTGCGTAGCTCGGACATGAGCGCCCGCCGGCGCATGCTGGACGTACCGACCAGCGCGCCCGCCGGTAGCCCCAAGAGCCGCTCCTCGCCGGTCGCACCCACGCCTCCGACAACGACATCGTGAACCGAGCCCCTCGGAAGGAACGCCGCCAACGTGCAGCCCGGCGCTAAGTCGGCAGTGAGATCCTTCGCGGAGTGCACTGCGAGGTCGCACGTTCCTTCTGCGACCGCGCGCTCGACCTCGCTCGAGAACAGGCCCTTCCCTCCGATGACACCGAACGGTCTTTGATCGCGGTCGCCCGTGGTCGTGATTGTCTCGACGCCGACAGAGACGTCGGGACGCGCTTGCGAGATAGCTCTGGCAACCGTGTCCGCTTGTATGAGCGCGAGCCGCGAGCCCCGACTTGCGATTACCAGTTCGTTAGTCGTCCGCGACGTCGAGGTCATCGTCATCGCTGAGATCGAACAGCTCGCGCAATGCGCTCAGGTACAGATAGCCTTGCTTCGAGCTCGGGAGTTTCTTTGCCTTCTTGACAGGACCATGAAGCAGCTTGGCGATCAACCGTCGAGACAGCGCGTCTACGGCGTTCGCTTCCGCTTCCGTCGGTTTTGCCCGAGCGCGCCAACGTTCGAACTCGGCCTGCCTGATCTCGTCGGCGCGAGCCACGAGCTCTGCAACGGTGGGGGCCAGCTCGTTGGATCGTTCGGAATCCATCCAGTGCGCGAGTTCTTGCTCGACGATCTCCTCAATACGATCGACGTCGGCCTGTCGATGGGTGACAGGTGCTCCCGCGACGTCGCGAATGTCGTCGAGGTCGTACAAGGTGACTCCGTCGAGGGCAGCGACATCGGGGGACACGTCGCGTGGCACTGCGATATCGATCACATAGAGGGGCCGAGCCGGCCGCTTCTCGATCGCGTCTGCGACCAGGGCCGAGTCGATCACCGGAGACTGGGCGCCGGTGCACGAGATGACGACGTCGCTGGCCGCAAGCACAGGGCCGAGGTCTTCCCACGGACGGATCACGGCATCGGAAATCGCAGCGACCTCATCCGCCCGGCGCGACGAACGATTAACGAGCGTGACGTTCTTCACGCCGGCTTCATCCAGGGCCCGCGCGGCAAGCTGCCCGGTTTTTCCGGCTCCGACGATTGCAACGCTTCTCGTATCCAGCGAAGGGACCGTTCGGCTGGCGAGGTTGATGGCGGTCGACGACACCGAGACAGGGTCGCGACCGATGGACGTCTCCGAACGAGCGCGCTTGCCCACGCGTAGAGCACGACGAAAAGCGTTGCCCAGGGTTCGCTGGATGCTGGCCTCCGCAGATGCGACCTGGTACGCGCGCCTGACCTGTCCAAGGATCTCGGACTCTCCGATAACCATCGAGTCGATCCCTGCTGCGACGCGGAATAGATGACGTACCGCAGCGTCGTCGTGGTACGTGTAGATGCGATCGGAGAACTCCTCTGGAGCAACATGGCAGAACTCGCTCAAGAAATTTCGCAGGTCCAACGAGCCCGCATGAAACTTAGATGCGACCGCATACACCTCGATGCGGTTGCACGTCGACAAGAGCGCGCCCTCTAGTACGTGCTCCGAATTGCACAGTTGATGAAGAGCTTTCGGGAGATCCTCATCGGCGATCGTTAGTCGTTCGAGCAATGCAATGGGCGACGTTCGATGGTTCAGCCCGACGACCAAGATCGACATCAGCCCGCCGTCCTCCTGCGGTCGTTCAGCGGATACCGCCGAGGCGGCGATTTGCCTCGCGTGCCGTCGCTATCGCTTGCAAGCGCTGTTGATAGAAAGACAGGATCTGGAGCTCGATCGAGAGATCGACCTTTCTTACAGTGATGTCCGGAGCGACGTTCACGACTGCCGGAGCAAAGTTGAGTATGGATTTGACGCCCGCATCCACCAACTTCTCGGCAACCTCCTGTGCGGCCTGCGGCGGGGTCGCGATGATTCCTATCGAAACCGCTTGATCTGCGCAGACCTCTTTCAGATCGTCGATGTGACGAACGACGAGATTAGCGACCGTCTTCCCGATGACCTTCTCGTCAGTGTCGAAAAGTGCGACGATCCGAAAACCGCGCTCGGAGAACCCTTTGTAGCTGGCGAGCGCACGACCGAGGTTTCCGACCCCCATGATCGCGGCGGGCCAATCCTGAGTCAGACCAAGCTCGCGCGTGATCTGGTAGAGCAGGTACTCGACGTCGTATCCGACCCCACGGGTTCCGTACGACCCGAGGTAGCTGAGGTCCTTGCGCACCTTGGCCGCGTTCACCCCGGCCATGCGGGCCAGCTCCTCGGAGGAAACCGTCATTTCCCCGCGTCCTTCGGCGACTTCTAGTAGGCAACGGAGGTACACCGGGAGCCGTGCAACGGTGGCTTCGGGTATAGGGCGGCTACGCATGGAGCGCCATCCTAAACGAGCTTGTGATAATTCTCACAAGCTCGAAAACGGGTCTCTACCTGCGATTTCTCTCTAGGACCGGGGGTCCAAACCAGTACCTGTGAATTTGTGCCCGGCCGCCGACAACCAGATCGATCAGGGCTTCGACCACACCTCGTAGGCCTGTTGCCGCACCTGGTGGTCGTAAGCGAAGTATTGGTCGGTTGCGGAACGATCCGGAGCACCCGCGTTCCCGAGAAGGATGTCGGTTGCGAGATCCATCGCGGGGCGGTCGACCGCGCCGTAGCCGATGTTCAGATACTCGGGATATTGATCTGGGACGTCTTTCCACTTGATCGGGGTGGCCGTGTAGAGACCAGTTCCGTCGACGACGTCGCAAGGGGGCCCGTCTTCTTTTTGCACCTGAGGTCGCCTTGTCGCGCTCGCGAAGACGAGGCGCTTCCATTCGTCGAGCGTCAACTTGCCGTCCGCGAGCGGCCCCTTCGGAACTAACCCGCTAGGACCTCGGGCCACGATCCCGTCGTGCACGCCGGTCGACTGGTCACCGAGGATCTCGCGCGCTCTCAAGAGCTCGTACACGGCCCCCCCGGCCGCGAACGGCGTCGCCGACGA
>JALZGD010000062.1:9850-10584 GCA_030861205.1 Actinomycetota bacterium | reverse complement strand
CCCCCTACCACAGCAACTACGGATCCCCCACACCTCGTGACGTAGTCGGGGTCGGGTATGACGGTACGGGCGAGCTCGTGAAGAGACGCCGCGCCGTGCTTCGGGACGAGCACCTGAAGCGGGGCACCGTCGGCCATGACCGATACTCCCGCTCCGGCCCAAAGCAATGGCTCTCTCCCGTCCGCCGACCAGCCGCCGAACGTGACACAACACTCGTGTGGATCGAGCTCGGCGGACGACGCCGAGCGGTTCCTCAAGTCGATCGTCGCGACGAGAACCCGTGGTGCTTCGCTGCCAGCGAATGTCGCGGCCGCAAGGCGACGACCATCGGGAGACACCTCGAACGACTGCAGGTCGCCGTCGACGAACGCGACCGGATCGTGACCCGGACGCCCTACGAACAATTTGTTTTCGTCGGATGAGAACGCGAACGCGCAGTCTGCCGACGGCGACCACGTCGCGCCGCCGCTTCCTTCGGGAAATAGCAGGCCGCGGTCCTCACCGGTGCTGCTCCAGAGATGCCCATCCGTCCCCAACAGCCATTTGCCCGACGGGCTCCACTGAACCGAGGTGCGAGCTTCGAAGCGGGCGATCACGGATCCCTCGATCGTCGAGACCGTGACCGCGCCATGCGCGAACGACGCTATCCGGCCGGTTCCGGGGGCCGCCGAGGTCGAGCGCCGGCACGCGCTCGGATACGTCCCCGAGACGCCGAGAACGCCCGAGGGGAGAGA
>JALZGD010000062.1:6658-9840 GCA_030861205.1 Actinomycetota bacterium | reverse complement strand
GTGTCGCCGAAGCCGAGGGCGGCGGCGGTGACGGAGCTCGAGGAGAGGTCTTGCTCGGATGCGGTCGCGGATGCGCCGTGTGGGTCGGCGAAGGAGCGCTCGTCGTACGCGGCCCCTGTCCTCGGATGAGTGGGATGGCGAGCGCCACGCCTAGCGCTCCGACGAACAGCACGGCAAGGATCGAGCGCGCCACTTCCGACGATCGGTGCACCCGGCCTGCCTCAGGCTGCTCGTTACGTTCCGGATCTCTGTCCACGAGGGCGACAGTCTTTCAGCAAACCGGTGACGGTGAGAGAAACGGTCGAACCATCGAGCTACGGATACCCTTCGAAACGACCCGCCTGTCGAACGGTTCGAGCTCATGACGGATCCGCCTTCAACATTCGCAGTAACACCGGCGCTGATCGCGAGAGCGCTCGTCGCTCGCCAAGGACAAGACGCGGTCGACAAAGCTCTCGAACTCGCCGGCGATCCACGCTCGCCTGAAGAGCTGGAGGCGGGAGTGTCGATGGGTTACGAACGCGACCTCATATTGGTAGAGGCCGCGGGCACGATCCTCGGCGATCCCTTACTAGAAGGTCTCGCTCGGGATGCCCGCAGTCGCGGTGAGATGAACCGAGCGTTGATCCTGCTCTCTCACTACCTCGCCCGCTCGCACACCGTCGAAGAGGTCACGCAGCGTCTGGCCGAGACGGTACCGATCGTCGTGGGAGGCGACCGGTCGGCCGTGTTGCTGTGGGACGACGCTCATGAGGTCCTGCAAGTGAAAACCTTCCACGGATACACGGACGACCTTCGCGAGCGATTAGCGGCGCACACATTCACCAGCGCGCAACTCGCCGAGCTCGAACAGGCCGAGCGCGATCGGCCTCTTCGTCTTTCCGCGCAAGCGCGGGGTTCGGCCATGGCAGAGCTGATGCGCGGTGCCGGCGCGCTCGAGATGCTGATAGTGCCCGTCGTCCTAGGGGAAGAGCCGATCGGATTCATCGCGGCCGTTCGATCGACCGATGTCCCGTTCCCGGACGATGGAACACTGGACGCTCGGCTGAGCGGACTGGCCGATCAAGCTGCGACCGCTATCGAGAAAGCACGTCTGTTCGAGACGGAACGCAGCGCGGTCATGAGACTGCGCGAAGCCGACATGTTCAAGGACGAGTTCCTCGCGACGGTAAGTCACGAGCTGCGCACTCCGCTCGCCGTTCTGATCGGGACGGCCCGCACGCTGGCGATGCGCAGCGATCAGCTCGACGAGAAAGGTAAGCAAGAGTTTCTCGACACGATCCTCAAACGCGGGCAGCAACTGCAGCGCATGATCAATGATCTCCTTCATTCATCGCGAGATATCGAGTTGAACTTCGAAGACGTGAATCTCGCTGAGGTCGCGCTCGCCGCGTCCAACGACCTGACGGAGATCGAACCGACGGCGCGCATCGTCTACACCGGCAAGCATCACGTTCCCGCTCGAGTCGACGCAGACCGAGTGCGTCAAGTTCTCGACAACCTCTTGATGAACGCCCTGAAATACGCGCCGGGAAGCGAGATCCGCATCGATGCCGGCAGCGCACCGCGACGGGGTCAAGCGTGGATAGCGGTTTCCGACGACGGGCCGGGGATGACTCCGGAACAGTTGCAGCTCGTGTTCGAGCCCTTCTACCAAGTGCAAGAGCACGACTCCAATCGAGCCGGTGTAGGCCTCGGCCTGTACATAACGCGCCGCATCGCCGAGGCTCATGGCGGATACGTAGACATGACGAGTTCACCGGGGGCGGGCACGAAGGTCAAGGTCGTGTTCAGCGAGAAGACCGGGTGATTTGCGTAAGCGTTCTCCGACCTCGGCCGGTCCCGGCCCTTGCGGGAAAACTCGCCCACAGGCAACATAGAACCAGGGAGTCGGCCGGGCGGCCGCGGCGCGACAGCGTCGAGGAAAGTCCGGACTCCGCAGGGCAGGACGCTGGGGAAAATCCCAGGCGGGGCGACCCGTGGAGAGCGCCACAGAAACAGACCGCCTCCATTCGGAGGTAAGGGTGAAAAGGTGAGGTAAGAGCTCACCAGCGGGCCGGGTGACCGGTCCGGCTAGGCAAGCCCCGTCCGGAGCAAGGTCGAGCAGGAGGTATGGGCGGCCCGTCCGTTACGCCTCCGGGTGGACCGCACGAGGCGAACGGCAACGTTCGTCCCAGATGGATGGTCGCCGGCACCGGCACGCCGGTGTGTACACAGAATCCGGCTTATAGGCCGGCTCCCAGATCTGGGCCCTCTTCCGAAAGGAAGGGGGCCCTCCATATTTCTATGTTGCCTACGGACAAGCACCCCCGACTACGTCGGAGGTGCTTGCCTTCGGCTTTCCTGCACGGCGCGCCGCCCTCCGGGTGGCTAGCGTCTTCGCAGGGCCCATCTGTACCCTCGGGCTGGATCGCGCCTTCGGCGGGCCCATGCTCAATTCGGCCGGCGCGCTTCCTTAGGGCGTCTCCGGCTGACTAGTCCGAATGGGTCTTGTCGTTCCCTCTTTTGGGTTTCTAGTTTGAGACACGGCATTCGGAAGAGGAGCCCCTTAGTGGCCGATCCCATGGCGTTCGAGCGATCGATCCATATCAACGCGACACCTGAAGTTGTTTGGGAGCTCATAACCGACGTGAACCGTCATCCCGAGTTCGCCGGCGAGCAGAGCATCACGAAGAAGATCCACTTCGAAGGGCGCCTCGAGGTCGGCGCACGCTGGACCGCCGACGAGAAGATCGGTCCGATGAAGTTCACCGCGGCGTCCGAGATCACGATCCTCAGGGAGCCCGAAGAGTTCGGTTGGAAGTCATTCCCGCCGGCGAAAGACGAAGACCACCAAGCAGAGGTGCACTGGACCTATCGCGTGGCGCCCGAAGAAAGCGGCGTCCGGCTGACGCTCGACATGTCGGGAACCGCACCCAAGAAAGGCCTTCGCATGATCAAGTTCCAAAGATTCCTCGTCGGCGCTCCTAAGAAGAACCCTCGAGACATGATGACGACGCTTGAAAACATCAAGCTTGCGGCCGAGCGGGAGCAAGCGAGTATGGCTCGGGCCTGAGCGCGGAAGAGTCGCCAAAGACGATCCGCACGTCCAGTTTCCGCGCAGCGCGGTCGAGCGCTCCTAGGACCGGTCGACCAACGAGTACGACGAGCGCGGCGTTGCCGACGGCTCCGAAGACGTCCCA